>JBAXBP010000081.1:0-13876 GCA_037141915.1 Bacteroidota bacterium
TACCAACTGAGCTACTTCTGCAGGGTTAATTTGAGGGTGCAAAAGTAAAACAAGTCTGCAACACTACAAAATGTTTATTGAAAATTTTCAATGAAGATTAATGAACCTTGGAGCTCCGTCTGTTTTTTAAACACAAGGCAGTGACCGGAATCCCCTGTAGCAGGCTCAATCCCGGGACCTCAGGACTTTTTCAGCAGTTTTTTGATCTCGCTCAGCTTCATCAGGGCTTCAACCGGGGTCAGAGTGTTTATCTCGGTATTCAGGATATCTTCCTTGATCTGCTGAAGCAGGGGATCGTCAAGCTGTATGAAACTGAGCTGAAAACCCTGGTCGTGATTCGTGATCTGTGATCCGTGATCCGGTTCACGGTTCACGGTTCGCGGTTCACGGTTCACAGTTCGCGGTTCACGATTCCCGAGGGCCTCAGCCTGGTGCGACTCCTCAAGCTGGTGCAGAATTTCAGTCGCCCTTTCGATAACGCTTGTGGGCATTCCTGCCATTTTCGCTACATGGATTCCGAAACTATGCTCGCTTCCTCCGGGCTGTATCTTTCTGAGGAAGATCACCCGGTTGCGTATCTCTTTGATGGAGATATGGAAATTCCTGATCCTCTTATGCATAGAAGCCATCTCGTTGAGCTCGTGGTAATGGGTTGCAAACAGCACCTTAGGCTTGTAAAGCGGGTGGCTGTGCAAAAATTCCGCAATAGCCCAGGCAATGCTGATACCGTCGTAAGTGGAGGTTCCCCTGCCTATCTCATCAAGGAGTATCAGGCTGCGGTTCGAGATATTATTAAGAATGCTGGCTGTTTCATTCATTTCCACCATGAAGGTGGATTCTCCGGATGAAATATTGTCGGATGCCCCGACCCTGGTGAAGATCTTGTCGACCAGCCCGATACTTGCCCGTTCGGCGGGTACGAAACTTCCCATCTGTGCCATCAGGACAATGAGGGCTGTTTGCCGTAAAAGGGCTGACTTCCCCGACATGTTTGGCCCTGTGAGGATGATGATCTGCTGGGAATAGTCATCCAGGTATATATCATTGGAAATATATTCCTCGCCGGGTTTCATCTGACGTTCGATTACCGGGTGGCGGCCGCCCGTGATTTCGAGCTCGAAAGAATCGTTGAGCTGAGGCCTGGTGTAACGATATTTTGATGCGCTGAGGGCAAAAGAGACCAGCACATCGAGCCTCGCCACGAGGCTTGCATTTAGCTGGACCGGAACTATATAGTCGTTCACGAAAAGCATGAGGTCATTATAGATCCTGCTTTCCAGTTCCGAAATACGCTCTTCGGCATGAAGGATCTTCTCCTCATATTCCTTCAGTTCAGGGGTGATATAACGCTCGGAATTGACAAGGGTTTGTTTCCTCTGCCATTCGGGCGGCACCTTATCCTTATGCGTATGGGTCACCTCGAGATAATAACCGAATACATTGGTATAGCCCACTTTAAGGGAAGAAATTCCTGTACGTTCGGTCTCCCTCTGCTGCATTTTCACGAGGTAATCCTTGCCTGAAAAGGCAATGCTCCTCAGTTCATCGAGTTCAGCATTGACGCCCTCACCTATTACATTTCCCTTGGTCGCAAGCGCAGGGGGATCAGGATTCAGGTCCTTCCCTATCTTCTCCCTCACCTTGAGGCAGGGATTGAATTGCTCCCCGGCTTTGCGCAGCCCTTCATTAGGTACCGAAGAAGAAAGCTCTTTCAGGATTTCAACAGAATCCAGGGCTTTTTTCAGGTGCATCATCTCCCTTGGCTGTATCTTTCCAACCGCTGCTTTCGAAATCAGGCGCTCCAGGTCGCCTATGATGGTAAGCTCATGCCTGACAGCCTCGACCATTTCGGGGTTCTGCGCCAGGTATTCGACAATATCCAGCCTTTCTTCAATAGGCTGAAGGTTTTTCAGCGGAAGGATCATCCATCGGCGTAACTGTCGCGAACCCATGGGTGAAACCGTCTGGTCGAGCACATCGAGCAGGGTTTTCGCATTCTCATTATTTGAGCTGAGCAGTTCCAGGTTGCGGATGGTGAAGCGGTCAAGCCACATATAATGGGCTTCCTCTATCCTGGAAAGCTTGGAAATATGAGCGACCTTTTCATGCTGTGTCTCGGCCAGGTAATGAAGCGCTGCACCAGCCGCGATCACCGCCATATCGAGATTCTCGACCCCGTAGCCTTTAAGGGATGTCGTTCCGAAATGCTTCAACAGCAACTCTACCGAAAAATCAGGAGTAAATACCCAGTCATCAAAGGTGTTGATGTAAAATTTGCTGCCGAAGAGCTCGGTGAACTTCTGCCTTTTGCTTTTCTCCACCACCACTTCGCTGGGCCTGAAACTCTGGATCAGCTTATCAATGTATTCAATGCTGCCCTGGGCCAGGTAAAACTCACCGGTGGATATATCAAGGAAAGAAATTCCCGGGACCCTGGCATCGAGATGCACGGAAGCCAGGAAATTATTCTCCTTCTGTTCGAGTATTTTGTCATGATACGAAACCCCCGGAGTTACAAGCTCCGTAACCCCTCGTTTTACAATGGTCTTGGTAAGTTTGGGATCTTCGAGCTGATCGCAGATGGCAACCCTCAGACCGGCTTTGACCAGCCTTGGAAGATACAGATCCAGCGAATGATGAGGAAAGCCTGCAAGCTCAATAAAGGTTGCGGCACCGTTAGCCCTCCTGGTAAGTACTATGCCAAGTATGCCCGAAGCCCTCACAGCATCCTCGCCGAAAGTCTCATAAAAATCACCCACCCTGAACAACAACAGCGCATCAGGGTATTTAGCCTTGATAGCGTTGTACTGTTTCATTAAAGGTGTTTCGGCTGTTTCCTTCGTATTCTCCTTCATTATTTTTTTGACTGCGGATGAGTTCTTCCCTCCCCCGCACCGGTTCCAAAAGTACTACTCGCAGCCTGATGCTTTGTCGCTTTGTTGAAAAGTAGGCAAAAGAATTTTAAGATGCCTTTACCTTGTAAAAAACCGAAGTACTTCTTAGTGGTGATAAAACCTTATTTCTGCCCCTTCTGTTTACCAAAATACCATTTCAGGCCAAAACTGAGAATGACAGAATTCAGGTAAGATTTCGGGTTAGAGCCGTAGGTTGCACCTGGTGTCCTGATCATCGGGAAGAGTTGTGTGTTGATAAGCCCAACATGGTCACAGGCGCTGATGTTCAACGACATGTCTTTCCAAAGGCAGAATTCCACTCCAAGGCTTCCCGTGAAACCGATGTCGTAAGGCAAACTCCTTGTATAGGTTTCAGGGGATATAACCTGTCCTCCATAGGTTCCTTCATTGTTGTTGGTATATGTCTGGCTGACCAGGACGCTGAAATATGGTCCGGCTGAGACAAGGAACTTCACCTTATTCCCGAACCTGGCTTTGATCAGGAAGGGGAGAGTAAAATAGTCGAACGTGAAAAAGTAATCTACGAGAACATAATAGTTGACCGGGTCGCTATAGCTGGTTTTAAACAGGGTCCCTTTTCTCTCCCAGGCAATACCTGAGCCAACCGAAAAATGCTTGTGGAAAAAGTAATCGAACATCAGGCCGGCATACCCACCGACTACCGGTGTGAAACAATCGGCTGAGTAATCGCTGCAATAAATGTTCGAAATTGTCGGGCCGCCTTCCACAGACTGGGTAAAAATCCTCACGGGTTTGGTTTCCATGACAGTATCATGAGCTGTAACCTTGAAGGATCCTGATAACAAGGTCATGAAAAGAAGTAAAACCGGCTTGTTCATCAAACAAAATTAAAAAATTATTATTATCCTTTTCTATCTTTGCTCACATGGAACCGCGCAAACTGACCATGCCCGAACTCAACCGCCTGAACACTGAAGAATTCAGGTCAGCTGAAAAATTTCCCGTTGTTGTAGTTCTCGATAATATACGTTCACAGAATAATACAGGTTCAGCCTTCAGGACCTGCGACGCGTTCAGGGTTGAAAAACTATATCTCTGCGGGATCACCGCCACTCCCCCTCACAGGGAGATCCATAAAACAGCCCTCGGGGCTGAAGAATCGGTGAAATGGAAATACTACCCCGCAACTTCTGAAGCAATTATGGAATTAAAAGCGGCGGGGTATATGGTCCTGGCCCTTGAACATACGACCTCCAGCCTGATGCTCCAGGATTTCGTTATCCCGGAGGAAAGTAAAATCGCCCTTGTTTTCGGTAACGAGGTAGAGGGAATTAACGACGAATCCCTGAAATTGGCAGATGCCTGCCTTGAAATACCCCAGTTCGGAACCAAACATTCCATTAATGTATCTGTCGCTGTTGGGGTTACGTTATGGGAAATCCTTAAAAAGCTAAGAAAAATCTGATCTTCGTAACCTTTCCCTAAATTGAGCCGTACAACAGAAAAAGAAAAAAACTTTGTGAAAATCATGCGAATCTTTTTAATTTTGAAGTCTGAAGTGAGGAACACCAAGCCAATCAACTATAAATCAAATATTTAACTGTTGCAATTTTAAATTAACTTCAAAATGTTAATTTTATAACGCTTTAAATTTGCTATTCATAAGCTTATTTTAATATATTTGTAAAATCAGTAAACAAAAAAAATAGAAATCTAAAACAAAGTCGTATGAAAACGTTTTCACGATTACTTCCCAAAGCTTTCATCTTCCTTCTTGCTGTCCTCATTTCGGCAGGTGCTTACGCCCAGGAAAAAAAGCAGGATCAACCGGAAAAGAAATCCAATGCCAATGCTGCAAGTTCCTACCAATATTGGTCGATCGGCCTGTTCGGCGGCGCAATGCAGTTTAACGGAGACCTCTCCAAAAACCTGTTATGGAACTTTGGAAATAAAAACTCCATGGGTTACAACTACGGTGTGGTTGCTACTAAACAGTTCACCCGGGTTCTCGGGGTGCGCGTAAGAGTTGCACACGGCATGGTGCAAGGCCAGGTAGAAAATAAAATGGTATGGGACTATAACAATGGTACACCTCAGACCATTTCAAAGAAATTCCAAGCCTATCCATGGGAAACCGACCTTCAGGTCACTATTAACTGGACCAATTGGATCCTTGGTTATAAACCCGAGAGACTTTTCTCATCCTATATGATTTTCGGAGGGGGAGTTGACCAGACCATCGGACATCGTACTGACTTAGTCACAGGCCAGGATGATGCATGGATCGGAAATAAGAACCAAACAAACATGGGTAACACCAAAGGTATAGCCAAGACTAACCTGGAAATGAAATTCGGTGCCGGCCTCGGCTTCGATTTCAATATCGACCAGCACTGGTCAATTCCTATCGAGTTTTACTGGCGTTGGGTTGATCATGACATCCTTGACATGACCCATGGCGGTGCCAAGCAGGTCATCAACGACATGTACTCATCTGCAACCATTGGCGTTAACTATAAATTCGGTTACACCGGAGGCAGCCTGAAGTATATGGAGAAACATTACGGCGAAGTTAAATATGAAACCCAGCCTCCTGTTCTCAGCGAAAAGGGAGACTCAGTCACTGTTACCATCAAAGGAACTTTCCCCCCGAAATATTTTGCTAAAAAGGCAGCTATGCAGTTCCAGCCGGTTCTTGTTTATGACGGCGGTCAGACCGAACTGAAATCCATCAACATGAAGGGCGAAAGAGTAACAGGCGATGGCATCCCCATCAAGTACAAAGAAGGCGGTTCATTCACTTATACCACCACCTTCCCTTACAAACCTGAAATGAATACTTCGATGCTCACTGTTGCTCCTGTGATCTATGAAGCAAAAGAAAAGACTTATCCCAAAAAGGGAGAGATCAAGGAAAAAGCAAAATTCATCGAACTCCCCAGCAGGGATCTCGTACCCGGTGTTATTTACACCCCCACCAGGATCATCCCCGACCAGGCTGCCCTTATTGCTGACCATGGCTACCAGAAAGAAGTTATCGTAAGCAAAACCGGTATGGTTTTCTTCAAGAAAAACAAATTCGACCTGGATCTTAAATATGGTCTCAACAAAACCGATGCTGCAAAAGCAGGTCTTACCGATGTTGCAAACTTCGTGCACCAGGGTTGGAAGATCAAGAGTGTTGATATGAATGGCTGGGCATCTCCCGAAGGTGAAGAAACTTTCAATGCAGGCCTTTCAGAGAATCGTTCAAAGACAGGTAATACCTGGATGATCGACCAGTTCAAGGCATGGGCTAAGGAAGCCAACAAAGACAACAAGGATAAGAAAGCTGTAAAAGCTGCCATCGAAGCTGCAGGCAAAGACGTTAATATCGCAATGGCACATCATGGCCCCGATTGGAATGGCTTCCTGAAAGCTGTCCAGACCAGCGATCTGAAAGACAAGGACAAGATCCTGAACGTTGTAAACTCAGCCGCTGATCCCAAGAAAAAAGAGCAGGAAATCCGCAATATGATCCTCATCTATCCCCAGATCGAAGAAAAACTTCTGCCGCCGTTACGCCGTTGCGAAGTTACCGCCAACCTGTATGAACCCCGCCATACCGACGAGGAACTCAGCAAGATGGCAGTATCCGATCCTTCGAAGCTGAAGGTTGAAGAACTTCTTTATGCAGGTACACTCACCAATGATGCAGCTACCAAGCTGACCATTTATGAGAATGCCGCAAAACAGTATCCTGGTGACTGGAAAGCTTTGAACAATGCAGCTACTGCCAATATTGCAAAAGGCATTTATCCCAAAGCACTCGATTACCTGACCAAAGCCCAGGGCATTGCCCCGAATAACGGTATCATTGAAAATAACATCGGTGTTGTTGCTGCAAAGATGAAAGATTACAAGAAAGCTGATGCACAGTTCAAGAAAGCTCAGCAGCTTGGTGAAAAAGAAAGCTACAACCTGGGCATCTATGAGATCCCGAGAGGCAACTATTCGAAGGCTCTCACTATGCTCGGTGATGCAAAATGCAACTACAACTTAGGTCTTGCACAGCTTGTATCCGGAAATAACAGCGCTGCCGAAGCCACCCTGAAGTGTGCTCCCCAGACTCCGGAAACATTCTACCTGCTCGCTATCGTTGGCGCTCGTACAAACAACAGCAAAATGTTGTACGAATACCTGATGAAAGCCTGCCAGGATGCTAACCTGAAAGCTCAGGCCAAGGGCGACCGTGAATTCTATAACTTCGCAAAGACTCCTGAATTCCAGAATATCGTGAAGTAATTTGTTTACTGATAAAAAAAGCCCGGCCGGTTGGCCGGGCTTTTTTTTTGCCCTGATTTGCTTTGAAGTTTACAGTAACAGCCTGGTTACACCTCCATCGTCAATGCAATCCGCCAGGAGGCCGGAGATCGTCTTGTGATAAACGGGATGCATGAAGCCGGGTGCTATCTCATCCAAAGGCAATAAAGTAAACTTGCGTTCATGCAGCCTGGGATGTGGTATCATCAGATCCTCTGTAAAATGGATCTTTGAGCCGTAAAACAGTATGTCTATATCAATGGTGCGTGAAGAGTATTCGGTGGAGCAGGCACAGCCTGAATAACATGAGGGCGCTTCCCTTACCCTTCCAAGCCCGGCTTCGATGCCGTGGATCTCTTCCAGCATGCGTTCGGGCGACAATTCCGTTTCTATTTCAAGAGCCTGGTTATAAAACAAGGTGCTGTCTTCAAACCCCCAGGGCTCAGTTTCATAAACAGAGGATCTGTTGACTATATTCCCTACCCTTTTCGTAATCCCCGCGCAGGCTTTGAGCAAATTTCCCTCTCGGTCACCCTGGTTGCTGCCGAGAAGTAAGAAGACATTGTTCTGCATATAATAAGAGGTGTGATTACAATCCGTAAAGACGGGCGATCATGGAACTTATCTTCTTTCCATATTCGGGGTCGGCGGCCCATTTACCGGTGAGGTCGGTTACCACCCTCACGGAACCTCTGTGAACATTGCTGAAACGTGGATCGACTACAGGACTGCGGACAGGATCCACACTGGCATAGGCTTTAAGATGCTGTATATGCGCCCTTATCCCTTCTTCCATACTGCCGAACCAATCTCCTCCGCTGAACATGTCGACGCAACCTAATCCACAATAATTATGCTGGTATTTACTCACGCTTCCTTCAAACTTCAGAAAACCTGTTTCAAGGCACATCTGGCAGAAAGCAACCTCGTAATTCACGCCTTCCCGGTTAGCTTCAATAATATAGGTTTTGACAAGACGGTTCACCATGGCCTGGTCCGCTTCACCGTTGTATTTAATAAGAAAATTCTTCATGATCTCGGGCGATGCTTTTCCCTTTGCCATGATCTTCAGGCTAGGACCTGTCTTTGACACGGAGGACTTCGCAGCGCCTGGCTTTTTATGATTCGCTTCATGCGGCGGATGGCAGAAACCCCAGGCCGGGAACATTACCAATAATAATAAAAATGTAACCGGATGCAATCTCATTCGTCAAATTTCTTGTATGCAATGATAAATATTTTAGCCATGTCATGAGCGAAATACACTGATTTTTTTGCACAGTACTTTGTTTACAATTAACTTGGTACTTTAAATAGTAAAAGGTATAATCCAAATCTTTGAAATTATGAAACAGTTTTTCAAATTCATGTTTGCCAGTATGCTGGGGACTTTCCTCGTGATAGTACTGCTTTTTCTGATTAGTCTTGGGATAGTGGCAGGCATTGTGGCAGCAACCTCGAATGACGAGGTGGTGATTGATAAAAATACGGTGCTGGTGTTTAAAATGGATAAACCGCTTGCCGACCGTTCCCCTAAAATGCCTGTGTTCGGGATGTACGGAACGGAAAAATATTCCGGCCTTAACGACATTTTACAAAACCTGAAAAAAGCCAAAACCGACAAAAACATTACGGGAATATATTTAGACCTGTCGATCGTCCAGGCAAGCATGGCAAGTGTTGAAGAGATCAGGGATGGCCTGCTGGATTTCAAAAAATCGGGAAAATTCATCTGGGCCTACAGCGAAGGATTTGACCAGAAAGCATATTACCTTGTTTCTGTTGCCGACAAGATCTTTTTAACACCCCAGGGCATTGTTTTCTTCAAAGGCCTCAGTGCTAATGTCATGTTCCTTAAAGGGGCCCTGGAAAAGCTTGACATAAAGGTGCAGGTGATCAGGCATGGCAAGTTCAAGGCAGCTACGGAACCTTTGTTCCTCGATAAGATGAGCCCTGAAAATCGTAAACAGACCACCGAGCTGATCAATTCCCTTTGGAATAAAATGATAAGCGGTATCAGCGAATCCCGCGGCATAAGCAAGGATGACCTCAACAGGATTGCCGACAGCCTTAAGCTCAGCAAGGCATCAGAAGCCCTGAAATATAAATTCATCGACCAGATCGCCTATAAGGATGAGTTCCTGAAAGAACTCCGTTCTAAACTCGGTATAGGCGAAAAAGCAAAGATCAGAACCGTCACCATGGATAAATATACCGATGTGGCCGACCGCGAAAAAAAGAGTTCATCGAAAGAAAGGATCGCAATCATTTATGCCCAGGGTTCTATTGGCTCCGGTGAAGGTGACGACCAGGATATAGGCTCCGACCGGATCTCCAGGGCTATCCGCAAAGCTCGTGAAGATGATAACGTGAAAGCCATCGTATTGCGCATCAACTCAGGAGGCGGAGACGGACTGGCTTCAGATATCATCTGGAGGGAAGTTTCGCTGGCAGCCAGGGTAAAGCCCGTTGTTGCTTCTTTCGGGGACGTTGCTGCAAGCGGCGGGTACTATATTGCCTGCGCCTCAACAAAGATACTTGCCGAACCCAATACCATCACCGGTTCGATAGGGGTTTTCGGCCTGATCCCCAACTTTGAAGGACTGATGAAAAACAAGCTCGGTATCACTTTTGATGAAGCCAGTACAAATAAAAACTCGGGATTCATCCCGGTGCAAAGGGCCCTTACCCCTTTTGAATCGGCTGTGATCCAGAAAGAGATTGAAGACTTTTATGATACCTTCATTACCAAGGTATCCGACGGAAGGAAACTGTCGAAAGCCCAGGTTGACAGCATAGGCCAGGGAAGGGTATGGAGCGGCACGGATGCTAAAAAGATAGGGCTTATTGATGACTTCGGCGGGCTTGAAAAAGCTATTGCAACAGCCGCAGACCTTGCCAAACTGAAATCATACAGGATACTGGCCCTGCCGGAACAAAAAGAGCCCCTGCAGCAGATCATAGATGAACTGTTCGGCTCTACCCCTGAAACGAGGATACAATCTGTGATGGGAGAGGATTACAAGTATTACAGGATGCTTAAAGATATCCACGGGATGAAAGGCATTCAGGCCAGAATGCTAAACGAGTATAACATCTACTAAAACAACCTGCATAAAAAAAGGCTGTCTTGTGAAGGGCAGCCTTTTTTTATCCTGTATCCTCATTATCTCATCGGGTACCTTTTGAAAATATCTTCGCTCTTCATCAGGATATCGATATACTGTGCCCTTTTGTAAACAAACGGGTCCTTCAGCGACTTGCGTGACAATTTTCCCTTGAAACTGTCGATGGTGCCAAATTTTTTGCGGTCCATCCAGTCGTCAAGTTCCCCTAACATTTTAGTAATCTGGGCAGGTCCGTTCTTATAAATGGTACTTACCACCTGTACGCAATCAGCCCCGGCCAGAATCATTTTCACCACATCTTTCCCGGTCAAGATCCCGGTATTGGCGCATAAAGAACCTCGGATTTCCTGATACAACATCCCGATATACCTCAACGCCAGACGATTGTCCTCTTCGTTACTCAGGTTGTACGGAAAATGATGCTCCACTTTTTCAATATCAATATCAGGCTGAAAAAGGCGGTTGAATAAAACAAAACCGTCCACTCCCGCATGATACATCTGCTGGATTACTCCCAGCACATTGGTATAATACGGACTAAGCTTTACACTTACAGGTATTTTGAGGTTCTTTTTAACCTCCGAAATAACGGCAAGCTGCTCATTTACTATGGCCTTTCCCTCTTTCTTGAAATCAGCAGGAAGAGTGTAAAGGTTCATCTCAAGCGCGTTGACACCGGTTTGCTCAACCTGTTTTGCGTATTCAACCCAGGTATCTTCAAATAAACAATTAAGGCTTGCGATAACAGGGATATTTACAGAATCAACAACTTTTCTTAAATGAGACAGATGTTCCCGGGGACCGGCATGATTGATGTCGGGAAACAGGCTGATCATCTCAGCATGCCTCTCGTTATATTGGTTCAGTTCCTCGGAAAGTTGAAGGCGCTCCAACTCTATTTGTTCCTCAAACAAGGTTTTATAGACAATGGCAGCAGCACCAGCTTCTTCAAGCTTGTGAATTGTATCAAGGTCTTTAACCAGGTTGCTTGCTCCAACGATTATGGGGTTTTTAAGGTTCAACCCCATGAAGTTTGTAGTCAGGGTGGGCATACATTTTATGTTTTAAAGATGTTTACAAAAATATTCTATTCCGGCTGTTTTCCGGCATTTTTCTCAAACTTCATTTCCGAAAGGCGCTTGTAGTTGTCATACCTCCATTTTGCGTTCTCTTCGGCAGCTTTGAAAAGCTCAACGGATTCTTCGGGGAACATCGCTTTAAGCGAGGTATAACGGACTTCAGTTGAGAGAAACTCCTGGAATTTAATCCAGTCGGGTTCCTTTGAGTCAAGGGTAAAGGGGTTCTTACCTTCTTCGGCATGCATGGGGTTGTACCTGTAAAGGTTCCAGTAGCCAGCGTTGACTGCGTTGTCCATTTCCTCCTGGGCTTTGCCCATACCGAGCTTGAGACCATGATTGATGCAAGTGGAGTAAGCAATTACCAGCGATGGTCCTTTGTAAGACTCGGCTTCCTTAACGGCCCTGAAAAGCTGGCTGTTGTTTGCGCCCATGGCAACCTGTGCAGTATACACATAACCGTAAGTCATGGCCATTGCACCAAGGTCTTTTTTGCGGACCTTTTTGCCTGAAGCTGCAAACTTGGCAACAGCACCTGCAGGGGTGGATTTTGATGCCTGCCCGCCGGTATTCGAATATACTTCGGTATCGAGAACAAGAATGTTGATATCCTCTCCTGAAGCGATCACATGATCCAGACCGCCGTAACCAATATCATAAGCCCAGCCGTCGCCACCTATGATCCAAATCGATTTCTTAATCAGGTATTGCTTAAGGTCGGTTATGTCTTTGGCAAGCGGGTTTGTTTCAGTTTCAAGCAAAGGCAGAAGTTTAAGTGTAGCAGCCTTTGACTTTTCTGCATCGTTCTTGCCGTCTATCCATTCCTGGAAAGCTGCAAGAGTTTCAGTACCCATCATATTGGCTTTGATGGCCTCTTTCATTTTCCTTGAAATACGTTCCCTGAGTTTGCCGATGCCAAGAGCCATCCCATAGCCATATTCGGCATTGTCTTCGAACAATGAATTGGCCCATGCAGGCCCCTTGCCTTCGGTGTTTGCACGGTAAGGAGTGAAAGGAGCTGTGCCTCCGTAAATAGAGGAACATCCTGTTGCATTGGCTATCATCATCCTCTCTCCGTAGAGCTGGGTAAGAAGCTTGATATAAGGTGTTTCCCCGCAACCTGCGCAGGCACCCGAGAACTCGAATAAAGGCTGTGCGAACTGGCTGTTCTTGAATGTTTTGAACCTGTCGATGACATTGGTTTTATAACCAACCTTGTCAATGAGGTAATCCCAGTTCTTCGATTCATGTATCTGGCTGCCAAGGTTGTTCATCTCAAGGGCCTTTGTCTTTGAAGGACAGATGTCGGCGCAGTTTCCGCAACCGGTGCAATCGAGCACACTTACCTGGATCTTGAATTCATATCCTGCAAGTTCTTTCCCAATGGCTTTCAAAGTCGGCATCTCAGCAGGCGCATTCTTCTTTTCCTCTTCATTGAGAAGAAATGGACGAATGGCAGCGTGGGGACAAACATAAGCGCACTGGTTGCACTGTATACAGTTTTCGGGGATCCATTTGGGGACGTTCACTGCAATACCGCGTTTTTCAAGCACTGTCATCCCCGACGGGAATGTACCGTCTTCCCTGCCTAAGAAAGCGCTGACGGGAATATCATCTCCCCTCATTGCACTTACCGGTTCGAATATTTCCTTTACGAACTTGTCAACACCAGCATCAACGGTCGGGGCTTTGATAACGATCTTTGACCATTCGGCCGGGATCTCGATCTTTTCGGCTTCACTACCCCTGTCGATGGCAGCATTATTCATGTTTACGATCTCTTCTCCCTTACGGCCATAGGTTTTCTCAATGGCTTTCTTCATTGCCTTGACGGCGATGTCGTAAGGAATTACATTGGAAATTTTAAAGAATGTCGACTGCATGATGGAATTGGTACGGTTCCCCAGGCCGATCTCCTCGGCAATCCTGGTAGCATCGATAATATAGAAATTGATCTTGTTATCGGCCATGTATTTTTTCATGGAATCAGGAAGGCGTTTTTTGGTTTCCTCAGCATTCCAGATCGAATTCAAAAGGAAAGCCCCGCCAGGTTTAAGTCCTTTAATCAGGTCGTATTTATCGAGATAGGAAGGCACATGGCAGGCAATAAAATCGGCCATATTAACAAGGTAAGGCGAACGAATTGGACTGTCGCCGAAGCGGAGATGCGAAACCGTAACACCGCCTGATTTCTTGGAATCATAGGCAAAATAAGCCTGTGCATATTTATCGGTATGGTCGCCGATGATCTTGATGCTGTTTTTATTAGCTCCTACTGTACCATCGGAACCAAGCCCCCAGAACTTTCCAGAGAAAGTTCCTGCAGGCTGGATGTCGATTTCGGGAAGCATGGGAAGTGAAGTGAAAGTCACATCATCTACAATACCTAACGTGAAATGGTTCTTGGGTTCCTTCATTTTCAGGTTCTCATAAACCGAGATAATCTGTGAAGGAGTTGTATCCTTTGAGCTGAGTCCGTAACGGCCGGCGATGA
>JBAXBP010000082.1:0-13838 GCA_037141915.1 Bacteroidota bacterium
CAGCCCTTCGGTGAACCCTGCCGACAAGGGGAAGCCACTGTACAACTCCGCTTATTTTCTTGCCGACGGCAGGATACAGTCGCTGAGCCATAAAACGCTGCTGCCGAATTATGATGTATTCGATGAATACCGGTATTTCGAGCCTAACCGTCTCCCATACGAAGTTATTGAATACAAAGGGAGCCGCATCGCCCTGACCATTTGCGAGGACCTTTGGAATATCACCGACGATCCTTTATATGTGAGAAATCCCATGGACGAGCTTGCGAAGCTCAATCCTGATATGATCATTAACATTGCGGCTTCTCCTTTTCATTATTCCCAGCCGGCTAACAGGTTCGAGGTGCTGAAGCGCAATGCCATGACTTACGGCATCCCGGTCTTCTATGTGAACCAGGTGGGCGGTCACACCGAGCTTTTATTCGACGGGGGGTCCATGGTGATCAATGCAGGAGGCGAATTAGTGGCGGAATTAAAAAGGTTCTCCGAAGATTTTCTGATCCTGGATACAGTTAATCTGGAATTCGAAAATCGTTTCACGGATCACGATTCACGGTTCACGGATCACGAATCACGGATTTCCCTTATACATAATGGCCTGGTGATGGGTATCAGGGACTACTTTCATAAAATGGGCTTTTCAAAGGCGATACTAGGTCTGTCGGGGGGCATCGATTCGGCGGTAACCCTTGTGCTTGCTGCAGAAGCACTGGGTAAGGAAAATGTCAAAGCGGTGCTTCTTCCTTCAAAATTTTCATCGGATCACAGTATCAAAGATGCCCTGGATTTGGCTAATAACCTGGGAGTTGAACATGAGATCATTCCTATTGAAGAATCTTTCACTGCTATACAGCACAGCCTTGAGCAACAGTTCAGGGATCAGCCCTTCAACCTCACCGAAGAAAACATACAGGCCCGGGTCCGTGCGGTAATCCTTATGGCTTTGTCGAACAAATTCGGGTTTATCCTTCTGAACACCTCGAATAAAAGCGAGGCTGCTGTGGGGTACGGAACATTATACGGAGACATGTGCGGCGGCTTGTCGGTGCTTGGGGATGTTTACAAGACCCAGGTATATGAACTGGCAAGGTATATCAACCGAGAAAAAGAGATCATCCCACAGAATTCAATTGACAAACCCCCTTCTGCAGAGCTGAGGCCTGATCAAAAAGATTCGGATTCCTTGCCCGAATACGACATTCTCGATAAAATATTACTAAAATATATCGAAGAAAGGAAAGGCCCCAGGGAATTGATACTGGCGGGTTTCGATGAAATAATCGTTAAAAGGATTCTTAAACTCGTAAATACTAACGAATATAAAAGATATCAAACACCTCCTATCCTCAGGGTTTCCCCCAAAGCGTTCGGGATGGGCCGGCGCATGCCAATTGTAGGAAAATACCTGAGCTGATTATTATGACTGTACTGACTCCACTGATTTAATCTCCGGTATAGCGCGGATCACAGCTGCTTCAATACCGTTTTTCAGTGTCATCTGCGAATGAGGGCAGTTCCCGCACATTCCAAGGAGGCGCAGGTTCACAACTTTTTCGTCGGTCATGTCAACATATTCCACATCGCCGCCGTCGGCCTGAAGGTAAGGACGTATCTGTTCAATAACGTTTTTGACTTTATTTTCAAGTTCTAAATCGATCATAGTTTCAATGTTTGAGGGGGCAAAGATAGGAAAAAGCATGATCCGGGAGACGTTCTGAGAGTGAAATTCCTGCCTCGGCATGCGTCCCGCTCCAATGTTAATATCCTGCCAGGTTTCTAAGTGCTGACTTTAGGCGATGGCATGTTTAAATAACCGGCTGTTAAGGTTATATAAGAATATAAGGCCATTATTACTTATTTGTATTTAGTCTGTGTATTATTAAAAAAATGATGTAAGTTTACATCTTCAAGTCTATGGTTTACCCTTCAGGCTCTGGCCGGGCATTCAAAACAAACTGCGATGAAAACACCAATCAATTGGCATGAACCCCAAGCGCTTGACCCGGGTACCTTACCAGGGGCAAAAATTAACCATGAGAGTTTTATAAACATTTAAATTCGAAGATCTATGAAAAAAATAATGGCTACTTTGGGAGTAATATTAGTTACTTTCTTCATTCTTTCTTCCTGTGGTCCTAAGAAAAATGATGAGCAAGACACTTCAAATGCTTCAGCCTTAAAAAATGACAAGTTGAAAACCGAACAGGCACTGCGTGTAGCTAACGATTCACTGTATGCTGCACTAAACGCTATGTTCACAGGTAACCTGGATCCCATGAATAAACTTTGGTCGCATTCAGATGATATAACCGATATGGGCCCCTTTGGCGGCAGGCTTACCGGTTGGGAAGCTGTTGGTGCAGAATTTAAGAAGGAAGCCGGGATGAAATTCGGGGGCAGGATTGTTTGTAAAGACCTTCATATTTATGCCGGTACAGATATGGGATATGCAGTTTGTGTAGAAGAAGGTGAAAATATGAGTGCGGAAGGCAAACCTGTGTTGGTGAGCCACCGGGCTACAAACATTTTTCGTCTGGAAAACGGCCAATGGAAATTGATCCACCATCAGACTGACTATTCTCCCCAGCTGGAGAAAGCAACTGAAGACCGGAAGAAGTAATAAACAGAATCGATCTTCACTTCTTTCCAAACGTCTCCCGTATGGCGTTCGAGATAGCAACCTGTTGCGCGACAGCCTCGGCCAGTTTTGCAAATGCCAGGCTTGTTGCAGTATTATCTTCAACTGCAACGGGTTTGCCTGCATCTCCCGAATCGGCAATGGCAGGTTCAATTGGGATCTGGCCAAGAATGGGGATCTTCAGGTCTTCTGCGAATTTCTTACAGCCGCTTTTCCCAAAAATGAAGTACTTTTTTCCAGGCATGTCGGCAGGAATGAAGTAAGCCATATTCTCAACCAGGCCGAGAAGAGGAATATTGATCTGCTCGTTCCTGAACATATCGGCAGCTTTTCTCACATCAGCGATGGCGACCTCTTGTGGAGTGCTTACCAGGATAGCCCCTGTGAGCGGGAAACTCTGAACCAGGGTCAGGGGGATGTCCCCGGTTCCCGGCGGCAGGTCAATGACCATGTAATCCAGGGGTCCCCATTCAATATCGGTGAACAGCTGCTTCAGCGCCGATGAGGCCATTGGACCTCTCCAGACCAATGCCTTAGACTGGTCGACAAAAAACCCTATCGAGATCATTTTAAGGCCGTATTTTTCGAAAGGATAGACGAAGGTCTTTCCATCCTTGTCGAAACCTTTGGCTTTCTCATCCATCAGCCCGAACATCAATGGAATTGAAGGTCCGTAAATGTCTGCATCAAGCAAACCCACCTTTGCTCCTGCTTTTGCAAGAGCGATAGCCAGGTTCACTGCCACTGTGGATTTACCGACACCGCCTTTGCCCGACCCTACAGCGATAATGTTCTTAACATCCTTAAGAAGTTCTTCATTCTCCAACCGTTTGGTCGTCACCCTTGACGAAAGGTCAACATCGACTTTCAGATCCTTGTCCACATGGTCATGAATAGCCTTTATACATTCCTGGGTCAGATAATCTTTCAGAGGGCAGGCGGGCGTGGTCAGGATCAGTTTGAATTTCACGTTTCCTTCACTGATCTGTATCTCATCTATCATGTTCAATGTCACCAAGTCTTTTCCAAGGTCAGGGTCAATTACATGTGAGAGGGCGTGGAGTATGTCGTTTTGTGTTACTTTCTTCATTTTTCCTTTATTGGTTATTTGTGATACTATTTAAAAGCGAATGGTGAAAGCGCGAAATAATTTCGCTTTTCTCTACTCGCTTTTCGCTATTTCCTTTGCCGGGTCCCAGAAGTGCTTTTCAAACTTCACCACCTGGTCATTTTCAACCTTGATCTTTTCACTTTCCAGCAGCTGTTGCATCACGTTGGGTCCGCCAAAATGATGCTTGCCTGTAAGAAGGCCGTTCCTGTTCACCACCCTGTGAGCAGGTATATTCCGGTTACTGGTATGTGAGGCATTCATGGCCCAGCCTACCATCCTCGCAGATCCCCTAAGCCCCAGGTATTCCGCTATCGCCCCGTAGGAAGTCACCCTTCCGTAAGGAATTTTTAAAACAATCTCAAAAACATCATCAAAAAACGATTCCTTCAATGGCATGGCAGGAGCTATAATTCTTTTTTCAGTTCCAGAAGGAATTCCTTGACCTTGTTCAGGGAAGAGATCATCTGAACGGCATTAACCACGTTCTCCCGGTTTTGTTTCAGTTTTTCCCTGGCGCCCTGGAGGGTATATCCCCTTTCCCTGACCAGGTGGTATATCAGTTTCAGATTTTCAAGATCATTCTTGGTGAACAGTCTGTTCCCTTTCTTGTTTTTTTGTGGCTTGAGGATGTCAAACTCCTTTTCCCAAAAACGGATAAGCGATTGATTCACCTCGAAGAGTTCAGCAACTTCACCGATGGAATAATAAACTTTTTCGATTTTATGATCGGCTTTCATCATATGCAGGGGATTAATCCATGGTCTGTGAGGGCTGCTGCGAAAGATCAAGCATCTTCTGGAACTGATCCGGGCTCAGGTCATTGAAGAAAAAGTAGATCGGGTTCAGCGGAATTGAATTCTTCCTGACTTCATAATGCAGATGGGGCGAAGTACTCTTGCCTGTATTTCCCACATAACCTATGATCTGCCCGCGCAGGATCTTCTGACCCGGCTTTACAAATATCCTTGAAAGATGGGCATAAACGGTTTTGTAGGTATGGCCGTGGTCTATTACCACTTCATTCCCGTAACCGCCTTCCCCGTCCCTGGCCGCAAACTCAATAGTTCCATTGCCTGTTGCATACACCTCAGTACCAACGGCGGCAGTAAAATCCATGCCCTCATGAAACTTCCTGACCTTGTAAAAAGGGTCAACCCTCGTCCCGAAATAGGAACCTATCCTTCGGAGGTCTTTATTGTTGATCGGCTGGATGGCAGGTATGCAGGCCAGCATCTGTTCCTTGTTCTTGGCCATACTGAACACTTCGTCGAAGGACCTGGACTGAACATACAACTGCCCAAGTATCTTGTCCATATTCTTCGAAGTTTCGACCATTAATTCCTCGTTGGAATACCCCTTTAGCTTTTCATAACGGTCTATTCCTCCAATCCCCGCTTCCCTGACGGAACCTGGTATTGGTTCAGCTTCAAAAATAACACGGTAAATATTATCATCCCTGTCCTGAAGATCCCTGATGACCTTCGTGACCCTGGCGAGCTGGTCGTTAAGCATCCTGTACTGGAATTTCATCTGCTCGATCTCCCTCTTCTGGGCTTTCATCTTTGGCGAATCAACAAAGTTGTAGGCCAGCAACAGCATTGCAACCGCAAACACCACGCCCGTAGAGAGATGCGTAAAAAAATACAGCAGCCTCTTCCTGAAGGTGGTCTGCACCCGGTCGAAAGTGAGGGATTTCTTGTTGAATTTATATTTAACCTTGCTCATATGCAGCAAAAATTAAGAATCGTTCAAAACAGGCTGCCTAAGTCATGCAAAATTAAGTAAATAATTAACTTTGCTGCTAATAAGGGGATCACAAAAATTGTTAAACCCAGCTAATGAATTGTTAATCCATAGTTTAAATGAACTCAGCCTCAGTAAGACAAGCATTCTTTGATTTCTTCAGATCCAAAGGCCACCAGATAGTGCCTTCTGCTCCAATGGTCATTAAAAATGACCCCACCCTGATGTTTACCAATGCCGGGATGAACCAGTTTAAAGACCTGTTTCTCGGCAACAAGGAAGCAGCAATCAAAAGGGTGGCCGACACCCAGAAATGCCTCAGGGTTTCAGGCAAGCATAATGACCTCGAAGAAGTCGGGATAGATACCTATCACCACACCATGTTCGAGATGCTGGGAAACTGGTCCTTCGGTGATTATTTTAAAAAAGAAGCCATTGAATGGGGATGGGAATTCCTGACCGAAGTGGTAAAGATCCCCAGGGACAAGATGTTCGTTACGATTTTTGAAGGCGACATCAAAGAAGGGCTTGAAAAAGATACCGAGGCTTATGATTACTGGAAAGCCATGATCCCCGAAGACCATATTCTTATGGGCTCAAAAAAGGATAATTTCTGGGAAATGGGAGATACCGGCCCCTGCGGCCCCTGTTCCGAGATCCATGTCGACCTTAGGGATGAAACAGAACGCAGCGAAGTCCCCGGCCAGGAGCTCGTAAACAAAGGTCACCCCCAGGTTATAGAGATCTGGAACCTTGTCTTCATACAATATAACCGCCAGGCCAACGGGCAGCTCAACGCACTACCCGCAAAACACGTTGATACCGGCATGGGTTTTGAGCGTTTGTGCATGGCCCTGCAGGGAAAGAAATCGAACTACGATACTGATGTGTTCCAGCCCCTGATACATCATCTTGCAAGCCTTGCCGAAAAGGAATACGGTTCGGATCTAAAATCCGACATCGCAATGAGGGTTATTTCAGATCATGTGAGAGCTATTTCATTTGCAATTGCCGACGGCCAGCTGCCCTCGAATGTCAAGGCCGGCTACGTAATCCGGCGGATCCTTAGAAGGGCTGTGCGGTACGGATATACCTTCCTCTGGTTCAAAGAGCCTTTTCTGTACACACTCGTACCCTTGCTGATCAAGCAGATGGGCACCTTCTTCCCGGAACTTATTTCACAAAAGGATCTCATTATCAATGTAATGAAGGAGGAAGAGACTACCTTTCTCAGGACACTGGCAACGGGGATACAACGATTTAACTCGTATCTTGATGTACAACGTACAATGTACAATGTACAAATGAAAGATGACGGGTCACGGATCACGGATCACGGATCACGCGTAATAGTTGGTTCATTCGCGTTTGAGTTATTCGATACGTACGGATTTCCCATCGACCTTACCCAGCTGATGGCCCGGGAAGCGGGATGGGATGTGGATATGGAAGGATTCCGGATGGGTCTCGAAGAGCAGAAAGCCAGATCGAGATCGGCAGCCAGCGTGCAGACCAGCGACTGGGTCGTGCTGGTGGAAGATGCCGAAATGTCCGAATTCGTGGGTTACGACACTCTTAAAATTGAAACCGAGATCACAAGGTACCGGAAGGTCACCGCAAAGGGTCAGGAACTTTTCCAGCTTGTCCTGGAGAAGACTCCCTTTTATGCTGAGTCAGGCGGACAGGTTGGCGACAAAGGCTGGCTCATCTCCGAAGGGAACAGGATTGAGGTTCTCGACACGCTTAAGGAAAACGCGCTGGTCATTCATATCTGCAGTTCGCTCCCTGCCAGGCCGGGAGAGTCTGTAACAGCCGAAGTTGATGCGGCAAAACGCGGAATGACCGCAAACAACCATTCCGCAACCCACCTGATGCACGCCGCGTTGCGCAAGGTGCTTGGCTCCCATGTTGAACAAAAGGGATCGCTGGTGGATGACGAACACCTGAGGTTCGACTTTACCCACTTTGCCAAGCTTAGTAAAGAAGACATAGGGGCTGTGGAAAAGATAGTCAACGCAAAGATCCGCGAAAACATTCCCCTGCATGAAGAAAGGGCAATGCCGATTGCACAGGCAAAAACAATGGGGGCCATGGCCCTTTTTGGAGAAAAATACGGGGACTTTGTGAGGGTTGTAACCTTTGACCCTGCTTTTTCAATTGAATTCTGCGGAGGCACCCATGTAGCGGCCAGCGGGCAGATCGGGTTGTTCAAGATCACTTCAGAAAGCGCAATTGCCGCAGGAGTGAGGAGGATTGAAGCCATCACGGCCGACAAAGCAGAAACCTGGTTCTATGAAAAACTTCAGCTGCTTGACGAGGTTTCCGACGCTCTTAAAAATCCCAAAGACCTGCTGAAAGGCTTGAAAAACCTGGTCGAAGAAAATCAGTCCCTTAAAAAAGATTCTGCGGAACTTTCGAAGATCAAAGGAGGGCAGGTTAAAGAAAATCTGCTGAAGAACGCAGAAGTAATCAACGGAATAACCTGGATCTCAGCAAAACTGGATCTTGACACAGATACCATTAAAAACCTTGCTTTTGAGCTGAGGTCTTCAGCTGAGAATGTGTTCGTAGTCCTCGCCAATGAAACCGACGGAAAAGCCGGGCTTACCGTGGCAGTTTCAGATGCCCTGGTCAAGGCAGGCAAACTGAATGCAGGAACCATTGTCAGGGAAATTGCGAAGGAAGTCGAGGGAGGCGGAGGCGGTCAGCCGCATATTGCAACAGCGGGAGGCAAAAAGCCTGAAGGTATCCCTGCAGCGCTTGAAAAAGCCAGGATGATCATTAGCCGTGAATCGTGATCCGTGAATCGTGATCCGTGAATCGTGAACCGTGAATCGTGAATCGTGAATCGTGATCCGGAATATCCTGCATCCTGCATCCCGTGATAAAAGATTGGCATAAACATTTCCCCGGGCTTCAAACAAATAATATTAAATTTGTATACGTTCCCCATTCGCTGATTTTCATGAAACGATTCAGTTTTTTCATATCAGCCCTTACAACATTCCTGTGCTTCATCTCACTGGCCGGTTACGGTGAAGGGTCGAAAGAGCTGAATAAAGGCTGCCAGTTCTGGTCAACCTACCTTTATTTATGCAACGATTTCACCAATCACTGCACTGATACTAATGGCATACGTTCGCAGTTTGCTACTTATGATGCAACCCACCACGCACCTGACGATTCCAAACTTTATTTTGTAGCCCGTTCAGATGAGGTTGTTTATTTGGGGTTTAACGGGTCTCCTACTGATACCATTCCCGGATTGGATATCGTATACCGTATATGTGACAGTACCGGGGCAGTTGTGTATGCCGAAGATTACCTTCCGAAAGCTTTAGGTTCAACGGGGTTCATTCCCTCATTGACCGAGGCCTGTCAAGGGCCTAACCAGATTTATAGTACTATTACCGGGTATAATGCAATAGAATGGACACCTCCGAAACCGGGAACCTATTACATCGAGTTTTCCGAAAAATTCAACAGCTCATTTTATACCGGCAGGTTTTTTCTCTATCTGTTTGATATAACAATTTATGCCCCTATTGCATCTGCGGTCAAACCCGGAAGATTATTCTCCAAAGCCTGGCAGTTCGCTTCCAACGCTTTTACGGGAACAAATTATATTTTGTCGGATGACGGCATTGTGACCTCCACAGAATTTGACCAGATGAACGGAGGAGGCTGGATACAGTATGCCAACCAGACAGGCTGCGGCAACACCAACTGGGTTGACGACAGGAAATCCCTGTTCAACCAGCAGGCCTTGTTTCCACAGTATAAAATATTCATGAACTCCCCCGACCCGGATGTTTTTCCCATTGCTACAAGCCTGGGGCAGGTCATACCGCCCGATCCCGCCGGAACGAGGAACTGTGACGGGACGATTGACTATACAGTAAATGTTGACAAAGCAGGAAATGTCCAGATCCAGCTGAATTTTGTTCCATCGACCTATATCTCCCGGATGATAAGCCAGGTGGTTAGTCCAGGGTCCAATACCATCCATTGGGATGGGAAAGACGGTAGCGGGATAGAAGTTCCCAATAATGTGGCTGTAGGACTGGTAGTCACCTATATTAACGGGCTTACAAACCTTCCATTATATGATGTGGAAAGCAACGATTCGGGCATTCTTGTAACACTGGTCGCACCTACCGGCAACCCTCTCAAGGTATACTGGGACGACTCAAATATCTGGGACGGCACCTGCACAGGATGCCAGGCAGGCCGGGGACAAAACACCATGGATGTCAAAACCAACGTTCTTACGGGAGGATGTGCAAACCCTGTCATATACCCGCCGGGCTGTCATAAATGGCCATTTTCGGGAAGAGGATGGGGCAACCTCAATACGATTAATTCATGGTGGTATACCGTCACCACGAGCTCCACTTATCCTTCTATCGCCGAATGGCGAAGCCCCAAGCTGCTGTTGTTCGTTGACGGGCCGTTAACGGCCTGCGCAGGCACCACCGGAGTGCATATTTCGGTTTACCCCGATCCCAACACCGATGAATATCACTGGGGATACACCGGCACCGGCCTCACCTTCATCCCCTCGGCAACAACAACAGTTCCTTCAGTCACCCTTGATTTTGCCCTTACAGCCACTCCCGGTGACATTACTGTTTACGGGACCAATACCAACTGCAGCGGCTCGCCCAGCCCGATTGTCAGACTTCCTGTGACCATCACAGGCGCTATTGTCCCTCCCGACCTGGGGCCTGACCGCACCGTGTGCACTGGCCCCCAGTCTTTACTGGATGCAGGGCCAGGATATCTTGCCTACCTCTGGTCCACCAATGAAACCACCCGCAGTATTTCACCCACACAATCAGGAAAATACTGGGTGAGGGTGGGGCAAAACGGTTGCACCGCCAGCGATTCTGTAAACCTCGTTGTTCTTCCATTAAACCCAACTAAGCTGAAACCCGATACGGCTGTCTGCGAAGGGCAAAAATACATCCTGGCCCCTGGGAAAAACTTCATCTCAACACTCTGGAGCACAGGCGATACTTCAAAAACCATTACGATTACCACTGCCGGGCGTTACTGGGTGCATACGGTTGACATAAACAACTGCCCTGGAGCAGACACTGTGAAAATAGCACTGAAGCCTGCTATAAATGTAAATCTTGCCCGGGATACCTCGCTTTGTTCGGGTTCCTCCATCGTGCTGCACGCCACTTTTCCCGGTGCCGCCTACCTTTGGCAGGACGGCTCAAAGGATTCCCTGTTAACGGTGACCCAGCCGGGAACCTACTGGGTGCGTGTGAGCCACGATAGTTGTGCTGTGGTCGATACGTCAACAGTAAGCGTGTGCATGGGTGGTGTATTTTTCCCAACTGCCTTTGCCCCGGGCAGTACTGTCGGGAATAATTATTTCAGGCCCCTCGGGCCCGCATTGTCAAAGTTCACTCTCAGTATTTTTGACCGCTGGGGACAGCAGGTTTGCATTACCGACAACCCTGAAACAGGGTGGGACGGGACCTACAAAGGAACTGTATGCCCCCCCGGAGTTTACGTTTATATGGTTTCCTATGAATTGGCCGGCTCACCCGGCACAACAGTCAAAGTCGGGGGGACTGTCACATTGGTCAGGTGATTTTTATATTTTAATAGCTGATTATCCAAAACCCATGATCACAGCCGAATCAATTTACAGGCAAACAGAGGCCTTCTGCAAATTCAATGCCGACGAGGCCATCGTTAAAAAATATTCAAAGTATTTCAAGGAAGGGTATGATGCCTGGGGCGTCAGTTCGGAACTGCTGAACCAGCGGGTTTGCGATATCCTTGCCGTACCCGGGATGACAGTGGGACAAGTCAATCAGGTATGCCTGCTTCTTGTTAAGTCGCCTAAATATGAGCTGACTTCCATTGCAGGCCTTCTTCTTAAAAAAATGATGAAGCAATGGGATGATGAAACGCTGGTGACACTTGAAAAGATCTTTGCTGGCGGGATAAACAACTGGGCTCATACTGACTGGTTCTGCAGCGAGATCATTCCCGACATGATCAAAAAGAAGCTGATGGACATGGGTTCACTGAAACCCTGGAGGAAGGCTGGCAATAAATTCCAGAGGAGGGCGGCAGTGGTAGGTTTGATCAAGCCTATGAAAAAAGCATCGGACTTCAAGCCTTATTTTGACTTTATCGATCCTATGATGAAGGATGAGGAAAGGGTGGTTCACCAGGGGCTGGGATGGTTCCTTCGCGAAGCCTGGAAAAAACAGCCTGATCCCGCTGAAAAATTCCTGCTGAGATGGAAAGATTCGGCGGCCCGCCTGATTTTCCAGTATGCCACTGAAAAGATGACCCCTGAGCAAAAAGCCAGGTTCAGGAAAGCGAAATAAATCAATGGTTTGAAACTTGGGGTAAGCCCTGGCCCCTGATTCCTAAGGAAGCTGCGGGGAATTTACCGGGAGATACTGATTCAATGGTTTGCGATCTTGGGTAAGCCCCGGCCAGGATTCAGCATCATGTGGAGGGTAGATTAAAAGATCTCAGAACAGCAGCCTGGCTTCGTCTTTAACGTAATTCAGGGCTGCCGCAGTTGCCAGGTTCTCATTTTCAAGGCTGATATCAAAGATTGCTTTGACCAGCGCGGCCGAGCCGTCCTGAGGGCTGAGCTGGCTGGAGGCCCTGTTGATAAGGGCAATTGATTCTTCCCTGGCGTTTTTTATCATTTCCCAGGCTGTTGGCGACATGTATACCTGCTGGCTGAGGTTATAATCAAACTCCTCCCTGATGGTGCGAACCAGGGTCAGCTGGAGTTCCTGCACCGTCATTTCGGATTTCTGTACGCGCATCACAAGGTTCGACGGCTGAATACGTTCAAGGAAAAGAACCGTTCTTTCATAGGCTTGCAGCCTCAGTGGAAGAGTGATCCTTTTTGATTCAGTTAGTGCATCATTTAAAGGAGACCCGATTTTACGGTTACGGCTTTTCAGCCTGAAATAATAGGATATCAGGAACCAGGCGGCAAGTGAGCCAAGGCATATGATCATGAAGGCATGAATGATATCGGTGACAAGGGTGGTCCAGAAGAAATTGTCCATGGGATGAGGTTTGTACAAAGATACTAAATAGCGAAAAGCGAAATGGCGAAAAGCGAAATAGTTGAACGCGAAGCATTTTACAAAAGCCGCATCAGGTGTTCAGAGTGAAGCATATCACACAAGCCGCATCAGGGACAAGGAGCGACTTACTTCCAGTCGGGCTCCGGTATTTAGCCTGTATGAGCGACGCAGTAGCGTCAGCGGCGTTGTGATATGCGAACGAAAGACGAAGTAACGTCAGCGGCGTTGTAAAGATGCGAGCGAAAGACGCAGCCACCGTAGCGGTGTTGTAAAGATGCAAGCGAAAGTCACATTTGATGAGAACTTTTTTACTATTTTTGTAGATTACAAATCATTACAATCTCTCGCTTATGACAACACTCGCTAACAGAATCAACTACCTTGCTGAATCAGAGACCCTGGCCATGTCGCGCAAATGCCGCGAACTTAAGGCCGAGGGTAAAGACGTTATTAACCTTAGCCTGGGTGAACCCGATTTCAACACCCCCGATTACATCAAGAATGCGGCTAAAGAAGCTATAGACAAGAATTTTACTTTCTATACGCCGGTCCCCGGTTATGAAGACCTGCGGAAAGCGATCTGCACCAAGCTAAGCCGTGACAATAACCTTGAATATTCACCGGCCCAGATCGTGGTGAGCACCGGTGCAAAACAATCCATCGCCAATGTGGTCCTCAGCCTTGTCAACCCCGGGGACGAAGTGCTCATCCCTTCCCCCTACTGGGTTTCATACAAAGAGATAATCAAGGTAGCCGAAGGAAAAGCAGTGTTCATCCCGGCAAAAATAGAAAACGAGTTCAAGGTGAAGCCTGAACAGATCGAAGCTGCCATCAGCCCGAAATCAAAACTGATGATATTCAGTTCTCCCTGCAACCCCACAGGTTCCGTATATTCCAAAGAGGAGCTTGAAGGGATTGCCAAAGTCCTGGCCAAACATCCCGGTATTTTTATCATTGCTGATGAGATTTACGAACACATCAACTTTATCGGCAAACACGAGAGCATTGCCCAGTTTGACTACATCAGGGACAGGGTCATCATTGTTAACGGTGTATCCAAGGCCTTTGCGATGACCGGATGGCGTGTAGGCTATATCGCAGCCTCGGTGGAGATTGCGAAAGCCTGCGACAAGCTGCAGGGCCAGTTCACTTCAGGCACCTGTTCGATAGCCCAGAGGGCAGCCCTGGTGGCCGAGATCACGCCTCCTGATACAAAAGAGATGATCGAAATGCAAAAAGCATTCCGTGAACGCCGCGACCT
>JBAXBP010000083.1:0-13806 GCA_037141915.1 Bacteroidota bacterium
GGGGCAGTATTCCCCGACAACCCCCATGGGCAAGGTCACAAAGACTTCTCCCCAGGGAACCATTGAACATCCTTTCAACGTTGGCGAACTTGTGATGGGAGCCCAGGGCACTTTTTATGCCCGCGTTCCTGATAACAACATCACGATGATGACAGAAGCCATGTTCGAAGCAGCCAAACACGACGGGACTTCCATTATTGAGATCATGCAAAACTGCATCATCTTTGCCGACAAAGCCCATAATGATGTGATAGGTAAGGAGCATAAGGATGAGAATATGCTTCTTGTAAAGAACGGGCAGCCTATGATCTGGGGTAAAAACAATGAGATGGGACTGGTGCTGAAAAACACTATGCTTGATGTTGTTGAAATAGGTAAGAATGGTGTGACTTTGGATGACATCCTCATCCATGACGCGTACAACCCTGATCCGGGAATTCACCTGATGCTTGCAAAACTTGCACCTCCTCATTTCCCGATGGTATTCGGAGTGATCCGTGCTGCAATGTTCCCCACCTATGACGACATGGTTGAGGAACAGATCAAATATGCCAAGGAAAACAGCCCCATCAAAAATGTTGATGATCTGCTTAACAGCGGGGATGTCTGGGATATAAAATAAAGCTCCCTGATATTTTTATCGGGGAATTGTCGTTAGTTCTTTACAAGAATATAATGGGGCCTTCCTGCCTTTTTTAACATAATCCGATGAAGCAACTTACTCCTTTCCTTTTACTTCTTCTTTCACTCAATACTGTTTCGGGCCAGGATTGGCGTTGGCTGAATCCCAAACCCCAGGCAAACACACTGAATGCAATAACTTTTACTGACCAGAATACCGGGTTTGCTGTCGGGAACAGCGGTGCAATCATTAAAACAATCAACGGTGGGACTATCTGGACAAACGTGGAGTCCCCTCCCACTGCTTACAACCTGCTCACTGTTTCTTTTCCGGGCCCATTGGTGGGGTTCGCAGCGGGTTATTATGGTACCATAGTAAAAACAACAGACGGCGGGCTTACATGGACCACTTTATCCACAGGCATCAGTAAGAACATCTATGCCATACATTTCCTGAGCGCCGATACCGGTTTTATTGCCGGCGACATGGGCCTTATCGCAAAAACAGTGGATGCGGGAGCCCATTGGCTGCCCCTGAATCCGGGTGTTACCGGTAATCTCAGATCGCTGTTCTTCATCAACAGCAACAAGGCTTTTGCCGCAGGGGATAACGGGCTAATCCTTATGACCAACGACGGCGGGCAGAACTGGAACCCGGTGGTAACAGGTATTCCTGTCAACCTTAAGGATATTCGCTTTACCGGCGCAAGCACAGGTTATATCGCAGGAGGCAGCTACCCCCTGGCTGCCGACGGGATCATCCTTAAAACCGTGAACGGAGGGGTCAGCTGGGAACTCCAGACCTATGACCTTGAGTTTTTACCAATGAGCATCTCATTTACTGATGAAAGTACAGGCTATGTGGCAGGTTTCGGAGGCATCCTCAAAACAACCGATGCCGGCTTGAATTGGCACAGCCTGGTTACAGGATCATCAAATCTCTTCACCTCTCTCGATTTCACTAACCAGGATACTGCGTATGCCGCTGGTAATACAGGAACAATTGTGAAAACGACCGATGGAGGGATTACATGGACCTGCCAGACTTCGGTAACGACGCTGGATCTTTTTTCAGGATCTTTTGCTTCTTCAGGCACTATATTTTTATCAGGTGCCTCGGGTACTGTAATTAAATCGACTGATGCCGGTGAAACATGGGCACTTCTGAATACAGGCGTTGAAGAGGATCTGAGGTCAGTCGATTTTACAAGCCAGGATGTTGGTTATGCAGCGGGAAGAAAAGGAAGGATCATCAAATCGTCGAACGGGGGCGCCACATGGGACACCCTGGCTTCCGGTGTCACCTATGACCTGAATTATATTTATTTCATCGACGCCAATAACGGATTTGCCCTGGGCAACGGGGGTACCATACTTAAAACTACCAATGCAGGGGCAAGCTGGCTTGCCTCTTATACCGGGGTTACTTATGCATTCTATTCATGCTTCTTTACAAACGCGAATACAGGTTATGCCGTGGGTTCCTTGGGTCTTATTATGCTGAGTGTGGATGGCGGCTTAAACTGGACAGCTCTGTACTCTGAATCCCTGAATGCACTCACCTCCGTACAGTTCACAAGCGTCGACACCGGATATGTTTGCGGAACTAACGGAACAATTTTGTTCACACCCGACGCAGGGGTCACCTGGATCACGATCACATCCTATACTGCCGACAACCTGACTTCAATAAGCTTTCCATCATCGAAGATCGGCTATGCCTGCGGATCAAACGGAACTTTGTTAAAGTCCATCGATGCGGGGATGACCTGGCAGAACCTGGATGCAGGGACTGACCGTGATTTCAATTATATTCACTTTACCGATCGTATCACGGGATACCTCGCGGGCAGCAACGGTTCCGTGCTAACAACCATTGATGGCGGCGTTGGGATCGAAGAACAAACACAGAAGATCAGCTTAACTGTTTTTCCTGATCCGGCCACTGATCATATTACCATTGACTTGCCCGGCTATCTGAAAACCGGTTCGCAAAACTGCGAATGCTCAGTGTATAACATGATGGGGCAACTGATGCTGAAACTAAGCCTGGAGAGCAATAAAAACGAAATCAGTATTAAATCGCTCCCCTCTGGCCTCTATATGATCCATGTCAATTATCATGGGATTTCCGGAACAGGAAAGTTTATCAGGGAATAATATAATATTACTTTTTCAGTTCGGATTATTAGCAACAGATGATCCATCGTTTTACAGAATTTGTAAAGAATAATGGTTTGTTCTCAAAAGACAGCCGCGTCCTTCTTACAGTTTCAGGGGGGATTGACTCGGTAGTCATGGCCGATCTTTTTTCTAAATCAGGGTTCAGTTTCGGGATAGCCCACTGCAACTTTGGCCTCAGGGGAAAAGAAAGCGATGCAGATGAGGAATTCACAAGGGATCTGTCGGCAAGGTACAAGGTTCCTTTTTATACAAAACGCTTCGACACCAAAGAATTTTCTGATCTCCTCAAAATCTCGGTGCAGATGGCTGCCAGGGAACTCAGGTATCACTGGTTTGAGGAGATCAGGTCTTCCCTCAAATATGACTGCATTGCAACAGCTCACCATCTTGACGACCAGTCAGAGACATTTCTGATCAACCTGATCCGCGGCACCGGGATATCGGGCCTTCATGGCATACTTCCCATCCAGGGATGGGTGGTAAGGCCTTTGCTCTTTTGTTACCGGGAGGATATTATCAGCTACGCCACTGAAAACGGGATAAGATACAGGGAAGACAGCTCTAACCTGCAAGATAAATACCTCCGCAATAAAATCAGGCATAAGATCATTCCGCAACTTGTGGAGCTAAATCCTGAATTCAGGAAAACACTGAATTCTGAGATTGCAATCCTCAGGGGATGGGAGAAGATAGGCAGGAAGGATATCAAGAGGAAAATTGCCGGTCTCATAAAAAAGCAGAATGGAACAACTATCATCGACCTTAAAACACTGAAAAAAACAACCCCAAGTGAACTTTATGCCTGGGAAATCCTTTCCGCCTTCGGTTTTAATTCTGAGGCTGTTTCTCTCGTAATGGAACAGTCTGCTGAAAGAAGCGGAAGAATATTCTTATCTGCCACTCACCGGGCTGTCACGAACAGGGACTCCCTCATCATTGAACCTTTTGGTATTTCAGGAGATGGTTCCGGCAGACTGATCTCAGAGAAAACAAAAAGGATATCAAAGCCTCTGGGTTTAAAAATATCCACGATCGATTACAGGAAAAATGAAATCATTCCTGCCGGGAGGGAGTTCGCGAGCCTCGATTATGACAAACTTCTGTTTCCTCTTGAAATCAGGAAATGGAAGCCCGGCGACAGCTTTCATCCTTTCGGGATGAAAGGGAAAAAGAAAGTAAGCGACTTTCTCATTGATGAAAAAGTTTCTCTTCCGGAGAAAGAACAAACCTATGTGCTTTGCAGTTCTGGTAAAATCGCCTGGGTGATAGGCAGGCGTATCGACCAGAGATTCAGCATTACGTCTAAAACAATAAAAATTTTAAGGTTAAAAACAATTTAGCATGAAACGGCTTCCTTATCTGATTGCTCTGTTGTCATTCCTTGGAGTACCAGGTCATTCGCAGGTTGGCGGTATTTGGCAAAAGCTGAATGTAGGCCAGAGTGTGATTCAGACAGCCATTGATTTTCCCGGGAACCAGAGCCTCACTGGTTATACAGCAAGTATGTCTCTGACATATAATGGTAACGGTAATATTTTTAAAACCACCGACGGTGGGCAAAGCTGGACCTCGGTCTGGTTTGGATCCCAGGCAGGACTGTATGGTGCAAGTTTTGTCAGTGTCGATACTGGGTATGTTGCGGGTCTTCCGAACGGGTCTATTTCATGGAGTGGGTTCGGCAAAACAACCGACGGAGGGCTTACCTGGACTTCTATGCAGGTACCATCCAATATTTACCAATTCAATGATGTGATTTTCAGGGATGCAAACCATGGCATGCTCCTGGCCCAGACCAATTCTTCTGCTGCGGTATATGCCACAAGCAATGGCGGGACCAGTTGGCAAACAGCCACAGGAATTTCCAGCGGGATTCCTAACCGTGCCTGCCATGTTTCAGGTACAAAATACTTCCTGGTCGACAACTCAGGCCATATTAAAAAATCCCTGGATGACGGCCTTTCCTGGACCACAGTATATTCAGGCGGACCTATTCTACTTGGAATTGCTTTTTACAATGATCTTATCGGCCAGGCATGTGGTGACAATGGTTTACTCCTGAGAACCACTGACGGTGGAAATACATGGCAAACACAAAATGTAACCACCGATATCTGGCACCAGGTGATCTATGTGAACCAGGATACCATTTATGTCGTTGGTACGCCCGAAATAATTTATAAAAGCACGAACGGAGGGGTCTCATGGTCCAACGATTATCCGCAGTCAACATACAACAATGCGTTTTATGATTTAGTGATCACCCCCAGTGGTACAACCTGGGTTTGTGGCTCACAGGGTGTGCTTATGCGCAAATACCAGCTGATACAGGCAAATTTCACTGCAACCCCAACCACTGCATGCAAAGGTGACAGCGTGCAGTTCACATCCACTTCAACTGGGAACAATCTGACTTACTCCTGGCATTTTGAAGGAGGAAGCCCGTCTGCTTCCTCAGCAAAAAACCCCAGAGTCCTCTATGATTCAGCGGGTTCATTCGGGGCGAAGCTGACTATTTCCGACGGTGCACTTTCCGACTCATTATATAAGCCGGCTTATGTCACGGTTTCCCAAACACCTACCCCTGTCATAATACTGAATGTTAATACATTGATCAGTAATATACCGAATGGGAATCAATGGTACAGGGACGGTAATGCAATTCCCGGTGCAACTTTACAATCTTATGATATTGTTCAAACCGGCTGGTACTGGGATGTGGTTACCCAGAACGGCTGCGCTTCAGATACTTCGAACAATATATATAAACTGTTTGTGGGGATGGAGGATCAGAACTCCCCTGCTATCCTTATCTACCCTTCACCGGGAAACGGGAAATTTACGGTTTCATATAATTCAGGCAATCCGGCTTCACCTGTTTTAAGGGTTTACAGCCCTCTGGGGATACTGGTTCTTGAACGTTCCTTTAAGTCGTCCCAGGGGAAAAACACAGAGGAAGTTGAGCTGGAAAATATTCCATCAGGATTATATACTGTCTGTTTATCAATGAATGAAGGAATATTTACCGGGAAAGTGATTGTTATTAGGTAAATGTAAAGGTTTTTATACCTTTACGCTGGAAGAACCTTTATTAATCATGAATCGTCTTACTGCCATCCTCGCTTTCCTGATCTTTATTTATACCGGGTCATATCTTTCAGCCCAGGATAAAAAATCGATCGACAGCCTTGAGAATGAACTGAGAATTGCAAAAACCCCTAAGGATCAGTACAGCCTTCAATTATTGCTATCCCGTGAATTATTTACAAGCAACCCTGAAAAGGGTTTGTATTACGCACTCAAAGCCAATAAGATAGCAGAGGAAAAACTTGGGGATAAAGATAAACTCGAAGTTGATCTTGCATTAACCTGGATCTATTATACCAAAACTGATTACATAAAAGCCCTCAATACCGCACTTGCAGCTAAAGATCTGGCTGAGAAACTCAGGCAGGAACGAGAACAGGCTTTGGCGATGGATGCCATCGGTTCGGTATACAATGACCTGGGGGATATGGATAAGAGTTCCGAGTATTTCTTTAAAGTATTAAAGATCTATGAAAAACTCAATGACCAGACCGGTATGGCCCAGGCTCTGAGTCGTATAGGTGTGCTATACTCCAGCCTCAGGAACAATCCAAAAGCCCTTGAATATCTCTCGCGTTCTCTTGCGATCACCAAAAAGCAGGACAATAAAACCGGGATATCAAGTAATCTTAACAGCATTGCCAATGTTTACAGCGATATGAAAGATTACAGGAAAGCATTGTCCTATTACACAGAATCCCACAAAATTGCCGAAGAGGTAGGAGATCTGAGGTTGCAGGGAGCAATATCCTTTCATATTGGGATCGCCTACATGAAACTGAACGAGTCTGCGCTTTCCCTAAAATATTTACAAAATGCCCTGGATATTTTTCACACCCTCAATAACCAGCTTCGTCTTGCACGCACTCAGAACCAGCTCGCTGAATACTACCTGCAATCGGGAGATCTGAACCCAGGGATCAGATATGCCGATTCAGCCCTTCATATCGGGCTTGATCATGGCTTCAGGGATGTCGCTTATAATGCTTCTGAACTCTTGCACAGGATCTATCTCAGCAGGAAAGATACATCAAAAGCATACCATTACGCCATACTTGAAAGTCAATGGAAAGACAGCCTTGTTAACGGGGAAAAACAAAAAAACCTTACCAAGCTCGAAGCCCAGTACCAGTTTGAGAAAGAAGAGGCCGCACGCTCAATTAAACAACAACGAAGGGATTATGCGATCATCATTTTCATTATCCTCCTTCTTTCAGTCATCATAATCCTATTTCTTGTCTGGACGAGGCAGAAAGTTAAAGCAAAGAATGTACATCTTCAGAATCAAACACTTGAACAAGAACTGGAGTTTAAGAAAAAGGAACTCGTTCTGCATGTCATGAACATGATAAAAAAGAATCAGATCCTTTCGGACCTTTCCGAGAAACTCGTTCAGATAGAAAGTGAATCAAGGTCAAGCGAAAGTAAAGACACTTTGAGAAAGATTGCACGGGAGCTTAAAAAAACAGACGATGAAGATGTATGGAAGGAACTATCACTCAGGTTCAAGGAAGTTCATGGAGAATTTTATGAAAGGTTGTACCAAAAATTTCCCTCGCTTACGCCTAACGAATTAAGACTCTGTGCATTCCTGCGTCTTAACATGTCATCAAAGGAGATTGCGGGACTTACAGGCCAGCAGATCAGCTCTCTTGAAACAGCACGCCACCGCCTCCGACAAAAGCTCGGGATCTCCAATGCAGAAGTCAATCTTATCACCTTCCTGTCACAATTGTGAAATCTCTTGTAAAAACAGGGTCTGTATAGGCTGTTTTTAACAGGCCGTAAAGCTGCTATTCTGCATAAAACTTTAGCTGCCTCTCATTTTCAATAAGTTATCTTTTCATTCTGTTATCCTGTACAGGTAATGTACAGGATATTTCAGATGGTTACTCAGGTTTTGTCAGGGTTAAAAATTTGACACAGCCAGTTTAAGGATAGAACTTTGCTGCTCGAAACAAAACCAAAATAAATCACGGGCTAAATGGAAAAGGCAGATACAGGTGAAGAGGAAAAAGGGAAAAATGAACCCGAGATCAATGATCTGAATTTGTTTATTGAAGAATTTATTGAAAAGAAGAAATCACAAAATAAAATACTTAATGAATTAATTGAAAAAATCAAACAATCAAGTCAAAATCCAAATCAAACTTCTTAGAAATCATCAAATGTTTCAAAAAACCAAAACAATGAAAAAAATTATCCTTGGAATTATTCTGTCGTTGATTTGCAGTGTTTTCGCCCAGGCCCAGGTATCCGGAACCTATGCGATTCCAGGCGCTTCTTATCCGACAATTGCATCAGCAATCACCGCTTTGAACACCTCCGGTGTAGGAACAGGCGGGGTTACATTCAATGTTGCTGCCGGTTATACCGAGACCTTGCCCTCCCTGACTTCAGGATTAATTACGGCAACAGGCACATCTGCCAACCAGATCATTTTTCAGAAATCAGGTTCGGGGGCAAATCCTGTCATAACAGCTGCCACAGGTACAGCTGCCGATTATGAGTATATCATTGCCCTTCAGGGAACCGATTACATTACATTCAATGCCATTAATCTTACAGATCCTTCTGGAACTATTGAATGGGGTTATGCCATATTAAAGGCGTCGGGAACTGATGGAGCGCAATATGTCACAATAAAGAATTGTACAATAACCATGAGCCTGGCCAATACCAGGGCCACTTACGGAGTATATTCAAATAACTTTACTCCTTCTGCCCCGGCAGCAACAGTCACTGTGGTCTCTGCCACAGGAACGAATTCATATAACAAGATATTCAGCAATACATTTACAACCTGCTATTCTTCAATATATTTTGCAGGATTTAATGATCTGAATTATCCTTACACTTTTTATGACCAGGGGAATGAGATCGGAAAAGACGGGGCTAATACGATCACAAATGTAGGCGGTGGTACTGCAATTGCTTATGGCATTTATGGCATATACCAGAATAATATTAAGGTAGCTAACAATAGTATAACCAGTAACACACTGGCCGGTACCGTCGCACATTACGGTATTTTTCTTACAACCGGTTTGAATTCGAGCTATGACCTTTACGGCAATACGGTAAGCATGCAGTTTTCAGGTTTGGGTACCACCAGCCTTTACCCGGTTTATTGCGATATGGGTGCAAGCGGATTGAACAATACTGTGAATGTTTATAACAATACTGTTACCAACTGCACATGGCCGACAATGACCACCGGGACACTTTCCTATTTGTACTGTGTAAATCTCGGTGCAACTGCAAATGTCTACGGGAATACTGTCAGTAATAATCTGGCGGGCTCTGGTACTGTTACTGCCACCGGCAGGATCAACTATCTGTATACCTCCATGACCAGCGTTGTAATGGGGACTCTCAGTTTTCATGATAACATTGTTACAGGAAATGCCCGCTCACAATCAGCGGCCGGGGGAGGCGCTACCTATTGTATGTATGTTGGCGGAAAAGCCGGAATGATGAACATGTACAACAACTCGGTGACCAATAATACAATTGCTTCGAGTGGCGGAACCTATTGCATAAGTGAATCGCTCGATTATGCAACCATAAACTTTTATAATAATACTGTTTCGGGCATGAGCAAAGCCGAAGGAACAACCTATGGATTATATGTCTATAATGTTACTGCAGGAGGCGGAAATGTTAGCATTTACAAGAACTCGATTTCGAATATCGAAGGATTGACCGCGGGTGCCAATATGTATGGAATCTACAATACAAACGGCAGCGGGAATAATGCATGGTATTACAACAATATGATTTATGACCTCAGGACCCCTGCCGGACTTTCGGGCAGCAGCTTTTATAATACCATTAACGGCATCTACGTCAGCGGCGGCGGTCCGCTTGGCTTCTATTACAACACCGTTTATCTGAACGCATCTTCAACTGCAGCAAACTTCGGCTGCTCTGCGTTTTATTTCAACACGTCTATAGCCACTGACCTCCGTAACAATATCTTTGTGAACAACTCGACTCCCATGGGCCTGGGGAAAGCAACCGCATTGCGTTTTTCAAGCACAACCTATACCAATTTCTCAGCTTTATCGAATTACAATGATCTTTATGCCGGGCCTCCGGGGGCCTCTAACCTCCTGTTCTACGATGGAACCAACAGTGACCAGGTCCTGTCAAGTTATAAGGCCAGGTTCACTCCCAGGGAGTTGCAGTCTGTGACTGAGTTACCTCCGTTCGTTAACGTGAGTGCAAGGCCTTATAACCTTCATCTCCAGGCAGGTATTGCAACTCAATGTGAATCTGGTGGCACCCCTGTCAGTCTTCCCTTAGCAATCAACACCGATTTCGACGGGGATGCAAGATATGCGAATACTGGCTATCCTTTGAATGCATCATACCCTCCTCACGCACCGGATCTCGGCGCAGATGAATTCGGAGGAATTCCCAATGACGTTACTCCTCCTTCGATCACATATACCCCGCTGATGGATACCTATAACGGTAATCCAAGGACTCTGAATGCCGTATTTGCAGATGGAACAGGAGTCCCAACCGGTGGTGCCGGCGCCCCGGCATTATACTGGAGAATCAATTCCGGTACCTGGCTTGCCTCAACGGGAACGATGACTTCATCCAATAACTATACCTATAATTATACCTTTTCTTTCGGCGGCGGCGCCAATATCGGTGATAACGTATATTACTACATCGCGGCCCAGGATGTGGTCACAATACCTAATGTTGGTGTATATCCATGGATAGGTTCAACAGGTTATTCTCCAAATCCTCCTTCATGCGCTACTCCTCCAACAACCCCATCCACTTATAAGATCAATACCGGTATTTCAGGTATTTTCCACGTGGGTGTGGGTAAAGACTACACCACCTTGACCGCTGCAGCCACCGATATCAATGCAAAAATTATTTCGGGACCGCTTACTCTCATCCTTGACGATGCAACCTATCCTTCAGAAACGTACCCAATCAGGTTTAACCCGAACCCTGGATCGAGCAGCACCAATACTCTTACGATAAAACCTAATACAGGCAATTCTGCAGTCTTTACTGCCACTATTCCAAACCCCATTATTAACTTCAACGGAATTGATTATGTTATTCTCGAAGGGTCAAACAACGGGACTACCAGCCAGAATCTTACAATAACCAATGCTTTAAACACGCCCCTGGCAAGCGCAATCCTGATCTCAAATAATGCAGGCGACCCCTCAACCAATATTACTATAAAAGACTGTTTAATTCAATGTATGCCTGTTGATGCCTCGGGAGGAAACACCGTCATCAGCTTTTCTTCAACCGGTGGTGGATATGATAACTGTATTATAACTAATAATACGATAAACAGTGGTTTCACCGGGATAGCCTTATATGGGGCAAGTACGGGCATTAGCCACAACTGCCAGATAACCAATAACACCATCGGTTCTTTATTGCCCGCACTGGCTATTTCTGACAGGGGGATAATAGTACAATACTGCGACAACACACTGATCAGCAATAATGATATTATGGGGCCCAATGCCGGTTCATTGAATACCGGACAAACAGGCGTTTTTATTGGTACTTTAACAACGAACAGCAAGGTCACTAAAAATAAAATCCATGATTTTTTCCGCAGTGCTGATGACGGCTGGGGCGCAACAGGTATATGGTATGCTGCAGAGGCAAATAGTATAACGGAAATTTCGGACAATATCATTTACAATATCAAATCCCCCGGAATGAATCCCGGTGTAGGACAAAATATTGTTTACGGAATGTTTTTCCGCAGTGGTGGAAACGTTAAAATTATTCATAACACCATTAACCTTACGGGTGCCTGGCTTTCAAACACTTTGGATGCATCTTCGGGCTGCCTTGGATTTAATTACCAGGCAACCGGTGGCAATTTCGAGGTAAGGAATAATATCTTACGTAATGGCCAGACTGAACTTGCCTCACCTTATTCTTTCTGGGGCACAGCTTACGGAATAATGATAAGCCTGCCGCCGATCGCCATGTTCTCTGTTATCGATAATAATGACTATTTTATTGATGGCTACCAGGGGACTGTTGCATGCCAGTATACTAATGGAACCGGGGCCCTGGTTAATTATCCTACCCTGGCCTCATGGCAGACCTATTCGGGCCAGGAATCTCATTCGCTAAACGTTAACCCGGGATTTCCATCGGAAACAAACCTCGTCCCGACAACGGTTGCAATGCCTCATGCAGGTTCATATACTGCATTGGTACCTACCGACATTCTTAGTGTGAACCGTACCAATCCTCCCGATATGGGAGCCTATGAGTTCACACCAAATCCTTTGATCAATACCCTTGCCGGTACAGCAGTTACAGCTACCACCGCAACCCTGAATGGCAATGCCAACGCAGCCGGGTACACTTTCAACCTCTTTTTTGATTATGGACTGACCACTACATACGGGAATTCCAATCCTGCAACACCGGCAACTGTAACAGGTTCCTCAACAAACACCATGAGCTTTGGAGCAACTGGTCTTTTACCTCTTTCAACTTATCATTTCAGGGCAAGGGGTGTAACCTCGACCGGGGTGACAGTTTATGGCAATGACATGGCCTTCACAACCAATGCCTTGCCTCCTGCCGTCATTACCCTGGCTGCAACATCAGTTACCTCCGGTGGCGCGACCCTCAACGGAAGCGTTAATCCCAACGGAGTTTCTGCAACTGTATCATTTGATTACGGACTTACGACGGCCTACGGCTCAACTGCGACAGCTGTCCAGAGCCCGGTCAATGGCTCATCCTCAGTGAGCGTAAATACAGCTATAACGGGTTTATTACCTTATAATACTTATCATTTCAGGGTGAAATCGGTGAGCGTTGGAGGAACAAGCTACGGAAGTGACCTTACATTCACAACTAATGCAATTCCAGCTACGGTTATAACAAACAGCGCATCCAACGTCACCCCGATCACAGCTACGCTCAACGGTTCGGTGAACCCCAATTATGCTCCTGCAACCGTTTCTTTTGACTGGGGACTGACCACTGCTTACGGTAACAACGTAACAGCAACCCCTTCAAGCGTTTCAGGAAGCACCTCAACTCCGGTCCTGGCCAATATCGTTGGTCTCTCATGGGCAACCACTTATCATTTTCGCTGTGTTGGTGTTAATGCAGGAGGTACTGCTTATGGAGCTGATATGACTTTCAATTCAGCCTGCCCGATCATTCCTGTTCCCGGTTCTATCTCTGGTCCGGCTGCAGTGTGTCAGAACCAGAATGGGCTTACCTATTCTATTTCCCCTGTTACCAATGCATCCGGTTATACATGGACTGTTCCAACCGGAGCAACAATCTCAGGCGGCCAGGGTAGTACCAGCATTAATGTGAACTATTCAACTACCGCAGCATCAGGGAACGTGACTGTAACCCCGACCAACGCCTGTTCAACAGGTCCTACCGGGACTCTTGCCGTGACTGTTAACCCGATGCCAGTGCCAACGATTACCGGCCCGGCTGCAGCTTGCGCAGGGTATACCAATTATGTGTACAACACCCAGGCCGGTATGACCGGTTATGCATGGACCGTTTCGGCCGGTGGAAGTATTACTGCCGGTGCAGGGACTTCTTCCATCACTGTAACCTGGCTTACCACCGGGGCCAAGACCGTCACCGTGAATTATAACAATGCAAACGGTTGTACTGCAGTAAACCCCGGTACTTACAATGTGACGGTAAACGCACTTCCTGTTCCTACCATCACCGGTAGCAACAGCATGTGTGCCAATTCGGGATACTATTCCTATACCACCGAGACCGGCATGTCTGGTTATACCTGGACCGTCTCTTCCGGCGGTTCCATCTACGCCGGTGCAGGCACTTCAGCCATTACCGTGGTATGGAACAATGCAGGCGCACAGACCGTGAGCGTAAACTATAACAATGCCAACG
>JBAXBP010000084.1:0-13683 GCA_037141915.1 Bacteroidota bacterium
ATACGTGCCATTCTGGGAAGCTTTTTATTTGGTGGCGAAGCCATCGATAAAAAGTCCATGGATGAATACCTGGACCTGTTCATCAATTTCAAACTTAAAGTGCTCCAGGCCGAACAGCTTGGCCTCGACACCGTCACATCCTTCGTCAAGGAACTCGACGGCTACCGCGAACAACTCGCCAAACCTTATTTCACCGACGAAGCAACCCTTGACCGCCTTGTTAAGGAAGCCTATGAACGTAAAAAATCCGATCTCAGGGCCAGCCATATCTTCTTCAAGGTCAGACCCGAAGCAACTCCAAAAGATACCCTCACTGCCCTCAGCAAGGCTGTCGAAGCAAGGGAAAAGATCCTTAAAGGCGCGAAGTTCGAAGACGTCGTCCTTGAATATTCTGAAGACCCCTCGGCCAAAGACCGCGAAGCTACTCCCCAGCATCCTTTTATGAAAGGCAACAAGGGAGACCTCGGTTATTTCACTGTGTTCGACATGGTGTATCCTTTTGAAACCGCTGCCTTCAATACCGAAGCCGGCAAGATCTCCAAACCGGTCAGGACCGATTACGGTTATCATGTGGTCAAAGTCACCGACCGCATTCCTGCTCTCAACGACTTCGTGGTTGCACATCTCTTCCTGGGTTTCCCTAAGAACGCAACAGCTGCCGACTCGGCCAGGGTGAAAGTCAGGATAGACTCTCTGTACAACCTGCTTAAGAACGGGGCTAAATTTGAAGACCTGGTAAAGGCGAATTCCGAAGACAAAGGATCCTCATCTAGAGGAGGAGTCCTACCCAAACGCGGTGTCAATCGCCTGATGCCCGAGTTCATCGCTGCAGTCTCCACCATACAGAATGTTGGCGATTTTTCAGCCCCTGTGCTCACACCGGGCTACGGCTGGCATATCATCAAGCTGGTCGAACGTAAAGGCGTTGGAACCTTCGATGAGGAAAAAGCTGAACTGAAACAAAGAGTGCAGAAAGACAGCCGCGCACAGCAGGTCACCGCCGCTGTCCTTGCCCGTATCAAAACCGAATACGGCTTTTCCGAAAACCCCAAAGCCAAGGAAGAATTCTACACCCTGGTTACCGACAGCATTTTCAACGGCAGCTGGAATTCGGCTACAGCTAATGGAAAATACGATGTGTTGTTCACCATCGGCAAAGCATCCTATACACAAAAGGACTTTACAAGGTACCTGCTGTCGAAGCAGAAAAAACAGGAGAAAAAAGAAATCAGGCTTTATGTCAACACCCAGTATGATGCCTTCCTCGAAGAAGGGATCCTGAGGTATGAAGACGGTTTTCTCGAATCTAAATACCCCGATTTCAAAGCCCTCATGAAAGAATACCGCGATGGTATCCTGCTGTTCGACCTCACCGATCAGAAAGTCTGGTCCAAAGCCATCAAGGATACCGCAGGCCTCCAGGACTTCTACCTTAAGAACAAGTACAGCTACATGTGGGGACAGAGGGTCGAAGCCAGCATTTTCACACTGAAGAACCCTGCCCTCTCGCAGAAGGTCAAGAACTTTATCAAAAGCAACCTTAAGGAAGACGACATCCTGAAAGAGATGAATTCAGATACCCTGAAGGTGCTGACTATCGAATCGGGCAGGTTCTCGAAGAAGGATAACCAGTATGTCGATACCGTAGCCTGGGTGCCCGGGGTTTCAAATGACATCAAGATCGCAAACGGCGTGGTGTTTGTGAATATCAAACGCATTGTTAAACCAGAACCCAAGACCCTGAATGAAGCCAGGGGACTCATCACAGCCGATTACCAGAATTACCTTGAAAAGGACTGGATCCACAGCCTCAGGGCCAAATACCCGGTAGTCGTGAACCGTGAAGTTCTTGCTAAAATCAAATAATCCACCTCCTCACCATGTACTGGCGCAGCCTGCTGTTCACTCTCATCTTACTCACCTCCTGCTCAGGGTTTTTCAAAAAGAAAACCGAAAGACCCCTGGCCAGGGTGTACGACGATTACCTATATGCGTCGGATATGAAAGGGGTGGTCACACCGGGTCTCCCGGCCAACGACAGTATCATGATCGTTAAATCGTATGTGGATAACTGGGTGCGGCAAAGACTCATTCTCCACCAGGCAGGGAAAAACCTTCAGAGTACCCAGCTCGATTTTTCGAAGCAGCTCGAAAATTACCAGAACTCCCTCATCATCTTTGAATATGAAAACCAGCTTATCCACCAGAAGCTCGATACCGTGGTTACCGAGGATGAGATCAGCAATTATTATAACACCAACCAGAACACATTCCTCGTAAGGGATATCATCGTAAGGGTGCAGTATGCCAAACTCCCGCTTAAATCGAAATTCCTCCCTCAGGCTCGCCTGCTGCTGGTTTCCGACAGGCCTGATGATCGCAACAAGCTGGCTGACCTCTGTGAGCAGCAGTCATTCGGCTACTTCAACGACGACCAGAAATGGATCTTTTTCAGCCAGCTGATGAACCAGGTTCCCTTAAGACCAACCGACCAGGAGGACTTCCTGAAAAAGAACAAGCATGTCGAAGTCAGCGACGCAACGTTCACCTGGCTTATCCGCTTCACCGATTACCGCCTCAAAGACAGCAACTCACCTTTGGAACTGGAAAAGCAGAAGATCCACGACATTATCCTGAATAAAAGAAAAATGGAACTCCTGGGTAAAATGCACGACTATATTTACCAGAATGCTATGAAACAAAACGATTTTGAAGTATTTTAAATCCAATAAGCAAAACATACCCATGCACAGGAGATACATCCTCATACTGATCCTTTTTCTTAACCTGTTCGCCTCGTCGAAGGGATTCTCACAGCAGTCCCGCGACACGGTTGTCGATGGTGTTGTGGCCGTTGTGGGAGGGAATATGATCCTTAAATCGGATATCGAGGCCCAGTACCTCCAGATGAGAGCCCAGGGCATTATCAAAGGCAGCCCCGAAAGAATGAAATGCCAGCTCCTCGACAAACTGCTTTATATGAAGCTGTTGCTTCACCAGGGGCAGGTCGACAGTATCAAGGTCACCGATTCCCAGGTTGAAAGTGAAATGGACCGCCGTATGAGGTATTTCATCTCCCAGGCCGGTTCCCCCGAAAAGCTGGAAGAATATTACGGCAAGTCCCTCCTCGAGATCAAGAACGAGCTGAAAGAGATCATCAGGGAGCAGATGCTCACCGAACAGGAAGAAGCTAAAATCACAAAGGACGTTTCGATAACGCCATCCGAAGTCAGGGCTTTTTATAAAAAAATTGATAAGGACAGCATCCCGCTCGTCAATGCCGAATTTGAGATAGGCGAGATCATCAAACGGCCTGAGATAGGGCCGGCCGAAAAACTTATCGTAGTCATGAAACTGAAAGGCTTCAAGGAAAGGATAGCCAAGGGCGATGAATTTGCTACCCTGGCAGTTCTGTACTCCGAAGACCCCGGTTCTGCAAAGCAGGGAGGTGAGCTTGGGATGTTCAAAAGAGGGGATATGAGGCCCGAATTCGAGGCTGCTTCCTTCAAACTGAAAACACCTGGCGAAGTCTCGGATATCGTCGAAACCGAGGATGGTTTCCATATTATCCAGCTGATCGAGCGAAGGGGTGATTACATCAATGTAAGGCATATCCTCCTGCAGCCACAGGTTTCAATGGCCAACCTGAACAGGGCCAAAGTAACCCTCGACAGCGTTGCCATGCTGATCACCACCAAGAAACTGACGTTTGACCAGGCCGTTGTCAAATATTCTGATGACCCTTCAAGGAACAACGGGGGAATGATAGTCAATAACGTTTCAGGCAATACCCGTTTTGAAGCAGCCCAGCTTACACAGCTTGATCCCAAAGTCTTTTTTATTGTGGATAAACTGAAACCCGGTGATATCAGTGCTCCGGTACTGATGAAGACCGAGAGGGGCAAGCAGGAATACAGGATTTACTATCTTAAAGACAGGACCACCGCCCATCGTGCAAATCTTGAAAATGATTATACCCGCATCCAGGTGATTGCGCTTGACAAGAAAAAACAGAAGGTGGTGAATGACTGGGTGAACCAGAAAATGCCCGGAACTTATATCAAGATTGCTGAGCAGTACCAAAAATGTGAATTTACCCGGAAATGGATACATTAAACGACCATATCATCAAATATAAATCTGATGTTGAAGCTGTTGATGCCCTGGTTGAGAAATACGGCAGGCTTAAACACGAGATATCAAAAGTAATTGAAGGCCAGAAAGAAGTCATAGATGGCCTGCTGATCTCGGTGTTCAGCAGGGGGCATTGCCTTCTGGTTGGAGTTCCCGGGCTGGCCAAGACCCTGATGGTACATACTTTATCTAACGTTCTGGGCCTTAGCTTTAACCGTATACAGTTCACTCCCGACCTCATGCCTTCGGATATCATTGGCACTGAAATACTGGATGAATCAAGGCATTTCCGTTTCATCAAAGGCCCTGTTTTTGCAAATATCATACTGGCGGATGAGATCAACCGTACCCCGCCCAAGACCCAGAGTGCGCTGCTCGAAGCTATGCAGGAGAAAGCTGTAACGGTAGCAGGCCATACTTACCATCTCGATGAACCTTTTTTCGTTCTTGCCACCCAGAACCCTATTGAGCAGGAGGGGACCTATCCTTTGCCCGAAGCCCAGCTCGACCGGTTTATGTTCAACATCTGGCTCGATTATCCTTCGCATGAGGAGGAGGTTAAGATCATGAAAATGACGACCACCGATACTTCCAGCAAACCTGAAATCGTGCTTAATTCGGCAGAAATCCTCTTCTTCCAGAACCTGGTACGAAAGATACCGGTTCCCGAGAACGTCTATAATTACGCAGTGAGCCTTGCATCCAAAACAAGGCCGGGCGCTGCTTCGGCCGATAGCTGGGCTAAGGAATACCTGACCTGGGGCGCGGGCCCCAGGGCATCACAATATCTCATTATTGGAGCGAAGTGCCATTCGGTTTTGCGTGGTAAATACTCTCCCGATATAGAGGATGTCAAAGCGGTGGCTGTACCTGTGCTCCGGCACAGGATTGTCAGGAATTATAAGGCTGAAGCCGAGGGTATTCGCGAAGAAGCTATTATAAATCATCTTTTATAGTGAAATATTTCACCTTTTAAGGATTCTCCTTCGGGCGTGAATTCATTTGGAATAATTTCGCTGAAATTTCCACCAGGCATGAAAGTTAAACTCTCGTCTAAACTACTTGTAATTTTGATGTTTGCCTTTTCATCATGTGTATTTGTTTCATGCAATCACAGCGATAAATCGCATGCGTCGAAAGATACTCTCAAAGGCAAGCTGACCATTTCGGGGGCATTTGCCCTTTATCCTCTAACCATTCGTTGGGCTGAGGAATTCCGCAAGATACATCCCGGTGTCACTATCAATATTTCTGCAGGCGGAGCAGGTAAAGGAATGGCCGATGCCTTGTCGAAGATGGCCGATCTTGGAATGTATTCCAAGGAAGTGAGCCCTGAAGAAATGGCCAAAGGCGCCTGGACACTTGCCTGTGCAAAGGATGCTGTTCTGCCCGTGATGAACGCTGCCAACCCCCTGGCGAAGACCATACAGGCTGCCGGTGTGACTAAGGATAAGTTCTACGGTATCTTTATTTCGGGTAACGTCAGGACCTGGGGCGATCTCATCGGTATGAAGGATGCAAATACCATGCAGGTCTTTACCCGTTCCGATGCCTGCGGGGCAGCCGATATGTGGGCAAAATTCATGATGAACAAGAAGCAGGAGGACCTGCAGGGGATAGGCGTGAACGGCGACCCGGGTGTTGCAGATGCGGTACGCAAAACAATTTACGGAATAGGGTATAACAACCTGAATTTTGTGTTCGATGTCCAGAGCCGCAAACCCTACCAGGGGCTTGCCATTGTCCCTATTGACCTCAACGGCAACGGGAAGATCGACAAGGAAGAGGATTTTTACCATTCAATGGATGAAGTGATGGCCGCCATTAATGACGGAAGGTATCCCTCACCTCCGGCACGCCGGCTTTATTTTGTCTCGGCAGGCAAACCTGTTAACAAACTTGTGCTTGCTTTTCTTAATTTTATACTCTCCGACGGGCAGAAGTTTGTGAACGAAGCAGGGTATGTGCGTTTGAAGGAGGATGTCATCCGTAGTCAGTTAAATAAATTGCAGTAATATGTACTTGCTGAACAGGCAACAAAGGCATGTGGTGAATTCCAGCTGGATGCTTTTCAGCCTGCTCATCATTGGGTTCCTGCCTTTCATATTATTTGGCGGACTTTACTTCAAATCCTTTCTCCTTCTTAAGACTCACACCCTTAAGGACCTGATCTTTTTGCATTCCTGGCATCCTTCAAGGGGTGAGTTCGGGTTTTATCCTTTCATTTTAGGCTCCATATGGGTCACACTGCTTGCTATCCTCATCTCGACTCCCATCTGCCTGCTTACGGCCATTAACGTGACCCAGTACGCTAAAAAACGCTTCCTGAGGGTGATGCACCCGGTGATCGATATACTGGCCGGCATACCTTCGGTGGTTTACGGCGTTTGGGGGATACTCGTCATCGTTCCTTTTATTTCGCGTTACCTCGGACCCTGGTTCGGGGTTCAGACCATGGGATACAGCATACTTGCCGCGGCTCTTGTGCTGAGTGTCATGATCATCCCTTTCATCCTGAATATCATGATTGAGATCTTCAGGACCATACCCACTGAGTTAAAGGAAGCCACGCTTTCGCTGGGCGCAACCAAATGGCAGATGGTAAAGCATGTGCTTTTACGTAAAGCATTACCGGGTATCATTGCATCGGTAGGTTTCGGGCTTGCGAGGGCGTTCGGCGAAACCATGGCTGTGCTCATGGTCGTTGGGAATGTGATCAAAGTTCCTCATTCGGTGTTTGACCCGGGCTATACCTTGCCGGCCCTTATTGCCAACAATTACGGTGAAGTGCTTTCGATACCGCAGTATGATTCGGCCCTGATGTTTGCGGCCCTTCTCCTTCTGGCGGTTTCGCTGTTCTTCAACCTCCTCATGCATTTCTTCATAGCCAGGTATAATAAGTATTGAGATGAAGCGGACACTGAAAGCTGAAGAAACATTTTTCAGGATTCTGATGAACCTGACAACGGGATTCATCCTGATCATCCTGGGAGTTATCATCTACAGTGTTTTTGAAAAAGGGATGAAGGCCATGTCGTGGGAGATGCTGACTTCAGTGCCCAGCGGCGGGTATTATTACGGAAAGGGCGGGGGCATCCTTAACGCTATCGTGGGTTCCCTGGTCCTGGCTTTTGGCGCTACCATACTTGCTTTCATTATCGGCCTGCCGGTTGCACTTTATATGAACGTTTTCCTAGTACGTCGCAAAAAGCTCGTCAATCTTATCCGTTTCATCCTCGACCTGGTCTGGGGTGTTCCGTCCATCGTATATGGCGCTTTCGGCTTTACCCTGATGGTGTTTATAGGCTTGCAGACTTCCCTGCTGGCTGGTATCATCACGGTAACCCTGTTCATACTTCCTATTATGATAAGGTCTATGGATGAGATCCTGAGGACCGTACCCATTGGGCTCTCCGAAGCCGCCTATTCACTCGGGAGCAATAAATCGGAACTTGCTTTTAAGATTTTTACAAGGCAATCGGTCTCGGGCATCATTACAGCGGTACTTTTGTCATTCGGAAGGGCGATTGGAGATGCCGCCTCGGTTCTGTTCACCGCGGGGTATACCGATAACCTGCCCAACTCACTGATGGAGCCTGTGGCCACACTTCCGCTTTCGATATTTTTCCAGCTGGCTTCGCCTGTGCCTGAAGTGCAGGCAAGGGCCTATGCTTCGGCTCTCGTGCTTACGGTTATCATTCTCATAGTCAGCCTTTTCTCACGCGGACTTGGGAAACGCTATCATAAAACAAAAATAAATTTCTGACCTTCGCATTATGGAGACTGCCATCAGGATAAAGGATCTTAATGTTTTTGCCGGGAAAACACAGATCCTTCATAATATCAATGCCGAGATCCCGAAAAACAAGATCACGGTGATACTCGGTCCCTCGGGCTGCGGCAAGACCACCCTCCTCAAATGCATGAACCGCCTCACCGACCTTTACCCCGAGCTTAAGGTCAGTGGTGAGATACTGATCAACGACAAGAACATCTTCGATCCTGGTGCGGATATCAGCAAACTCAGGCAGAGCATGGGGCTTCTCTCGCAGAGGCCATACCCCCTGCCAATGACCATTTATAATAACATCGCTTATGCACTGAAGCTTCGAGGGATCAGGGGCAGACGCAAGCAACATGTCCTGGTGATGGATTACCTGAAACAGGCCAACCTCTATGATGAAGTGAGGAAACGCCTGAGGGAACCCGCATCGCGGCTGTCGATAGGCCAGCAGCAACGCCTTTGCCTTGCCCGCGGACTCGCCGTGAACCCCGAAATCATCCTTGCCGATGAACCCACTTCCGCCCTCGACCCCATCTCGAGTCGTTTTATAGATGAGAAATTCCAGGAGATCAAACCCCACTTTACTATCGTCGTGGTGACCCACGTCCTCCGCCAGGCCCGCCGCATCGCCGACAACGTCATCTTCATGTACATGGGCGAAGTCGTGGAACAGGGCCCCGCCAAAGACTTCTTCGAAAACCCCCGGGAAGAGAAGACGAAATCGTATTTAGAGGGAATGTTCAATTAATGTACAATGTACCATGTACAATGTACAAATTACGATTCACGGATCACGGATCCCGTGATATTTTTCTTGCAAAACATATAAAAACGTATTATATTTGCTAGACCATCTTTGTTTGGTGAAATCTGATTTATATGGCAACTATCAGTAAACAGTATCTCCTGGCGCTGGTTCTTCTTCTTCTTTTCGGACCTCAGGCGAAAGCAATGCCTTCTGCTGTTATTACTCAGCCCGTCAGCGTAGCACAAAACGATTCAGTTCCTTTGCCCTTCAACGAGGGTTGGGACCAGGGAACCTTTGCATTCAACAACTGGGTGCATTCGGGTAACTGGAGTATCAGCGTCCCTACAGGTAACCCTTTTCCTTCTGCCACTTATTCAGGCCTTCCGGCTAAGGCTAATTATAACGATACCCTTCAGAGTATTTTACTGAGTGCTTCAGAATATACCTGTGCCACAATTTATCTTGATTTTGACTTTATGCTGGTTGATCAGAATCATACAGGGGCTGAATTTCTTACCGTGGAAGTGCGAACCGACAGCGTTTGGAAAAAGATAGCCGAACGCAGCAATTCGGGGGATGTTGGCTGGACAAGCCAGCATGTCGAGATCGCACATGCCAAAGGCAGATCGTTTACTATCCGTTTCAGGGCGCATGGCGCCAACTCCGCTGATATCCTTCACTGGTACGTTGATAATATCCATGCATATGCTGTATGCCGCCCGCCCCTTAATCTTACAGTGAACCAGTCGCAGTATCAGGTGATATTATCCTGGACTCCGCCTGACTGTAGTTACGATGGCCCTATCCCTCAATGGATACACTGGGATGATGGAGTAAACTTTAGTTCTATAGGTACCTGTAACTGTGAAGCTGATCTTGCCGCCCATTGGACACCTGGCCAGCTTACCCACTTTTCGGGATGTTCGGTTACGAAGATATCGTTCTTCCCGAACAGCGCAGGTAATGCCACTTACAGGGCACGCGTATGGCAAGGCGTCAACGGGACCAACATGATCGTTGACCAGGACATACCTTCGGTAACCTGGGACCAGTGGAATATAGTTGACCTGGTTTCACCTGCTTTGATTGATGTGACACAGGATCTCTATGTAGGCGTATTTATCCATTTTCTTTCCGGCTTTCCTGCCGGGACTGATGCCGGACCCGCAATCGACGGGTATGGCAATATGATGTACTGGGTTAATGAATGGGTGACCCTGCTAGCACTTTGTCCCAGCTGCGATTACAACTGGAACCTCCAGGCTTATGTTGAAAATCTTAAATCCGCCTCCCGGCCTGTCATCCTGCCTCAACCGCCGACTCCTGAACAATCCGGTCCGGTTACTGCTGCTGAACATAAATCAGGCAATGGCATACGTTTTCTGCCTCGCGAATACCCTGTGAGACCCAAAAACAATTCGAGCCTTATGGGCTATAATGTCTGGCGCACCAATTCAACAGGAGATACCTCCACCTTTCACAAGATCAATGGCCCCTTAGTTGCTGATACCACCTATACGGATATCATTGCCAATGACAACCTCGGTGTTTTCCAATACTATGTGACTGCTGTTATAAATGACTCCGCCACCAATACTTTCCTCTGCGAATCACCAGGAACCAACAGGCTCACTGTTTCAATCCCGGCGGTAGGCATCAGCAGCAACCTGCCCGGCGGCATCACTGTTTTCCCTAATCCATCCGCAGATATTATCAATGTGAGCAGCGATCTTACCATTAATTCGGTCGCTATCCTGAACTTTACAGGCCGGGAAGTATACTCTAAAAACAATGTAAATTCGAAAACTGCTCACCTGAACATATCCGCACTTCCGGCCAGCATCTACTTTGTGAAGGTCACTCAGGATATGGGTACCGGGATTTCAAAGATCACGGTGATACGCTGATTGTTTTTCCCGGATCAATGGGAATGACTCGGGTTCGGATAAGATTTAAGGTCTGTTTCATTAATGCAGAATATCACTGCTTAATAAATTTCCCCGTCGCCACGCTTTTGTCGCTGGTCAGCCGAACAAAATAAACGCCTTGAGGCAGGGTGCTGATGTCAAGTTGGGTCTTAAGTGTAGTGATTTGCCGGGTTATGAGATGTTGACCGCTGGTATTTATTATTAAAAGTTGGCGACAGGTTGCAGTTGTTGATGACGTTTCGATGTATATTGTTTTTGATGACGGGTTGGGATATATCTTTAAAGTGCCTGATTTGTATGATGCGTCACTCAAACCCACAGGAAAACCACCACCATTTTTGGTGTTTAAAATGGTTCCATAATCACCTGCAGCATAACCCGTATTGGCATCTGTAAAATAAACTGAAAATAAATTGTATGTCGTTCCGCTATTTAATAAAGTCCAGCTTACCCCTGCGTTTGTCGTTTTTAAAATGGTTCCCCAATCACCGGCAACATAACCTGTATCGGTATTGATAAATTGAACTGATTGAAGTGAAGATGAAGTTCCGGTGGATAGTGTATCCCAATGAATGCCGCCATTAATGGTCTTATAGACAATACCATTGACACTCGTTACATAACCTGTATTGACATCAGTAAAACAGATTGAGATTATTGGAGTATATGCACCGATCGACAACACAGTCCAGTCCGCACCGGCATTTGTAGTTTTCAAAATGAATCCAATGGTCTCAACTGCATACCCTGTATTGACATCGGGGAAATACACTGAGCTTAGGAAATATTGAACCGGGCTTGCTATGCTATTCCAATTTGTGCCTCCATCTGTTGTTTTCAGAATCGTACCGCCATCACCTACTACATAACCCGTATTAAAATCTGTAAAGAAAACCGAAGAAAGATACTTTGTCGTACCACTTGACTGGGTAATCCAGTTCGTCCCTCCATTTGTTGTTTTTAAAATGGTTCCATTAGAACCCACAGCATATCCTGTTGTTGTATCAGTAAAGTACACGGAATGCAACACATAAGCTGCTCCACCTGATATAACTGTCCAGTTTTCGCCTTTGTTTATGGTTTTTAAAATAGCACCTGAATCGCCAACGGCATAGCCCGTGTTGACATCAGGGAAGTGGATAGAGTTAAAATAATTACGCGTGCCATTTGAAAGGGGCGTCCAATTGGAACCTCCATCGCTTGTTTTTAACATTTGACCAGCATCGCCTGCGACATAACCGGTATTTGAATCGGTAAAGAAAGCCGAACGGAACAAATAATTTATCCCGCAGGAAGTAACAGTCCATGTTATACCACCATCGCTGGTTTTAACAAGGGTTCCATATTCACCCATCGCATAACCCGTGTTGACATCAGTGAAATAAACGGCGTACAGGCAATTGGTTGTTCCGCTTGTTAAAAGAGTCCAATTTGTACCTCCATCGGAGGTCTTTAAGATATATCCGGTATTACCAACAATATACCCTGTATTGGCATTGATAAAGCGAACCGACAGTAAAGCATTCGTCGTCCCGCTTGGAATCGAAGACCAATTTGTACCTCCATTGACGGTTTTTAAGATGATACCGGAATCACCGACTGCATAACCTGTGTTGGCGTCAGTAAAGAAGACTGACATTAACCAGGTAGTTGTTCCGCTTGTTTGTGGAGTCCAGTTTATACCCCCGTTGATAGACTTGAAAATGGAACCGTTAAGACCCACCGTATAACCTGTATTGTCATCGATGAAATAAACTGACATCAGCCAGGAAGTTATCCCGCTCGATAAAGCAGTCCAGTTTGTGCCTCCGTTAAAGGTTTTTAAAATTGTTCCGTTACTTCCAACAGTGTAACCAATATCTGCATTGGCAAAGTAAATAGAAGACAGGAGATTGCTCGTGCCGCTCGGAACCGTAATCCAGTGTGACCCTGCATCAATTGTTTTCATAATGGTTCCAGCGCCCCCTGCCGCATAACCCGTGTTAGCATTAGTAAAGGACACAGAGTATAAATAATTCCCTTGAGGTAAAGGGTTTTGCCAGGTCCATTGCGAGAATGCAAAGACAGTTATGAAAGTAAAACAAACTAATAAGAAAATCTTTTTCAAAATCCTGTCAATTTGGATAAGCTCAACAGCCATTAAGGGTTCTTATGACGCTTTAATCACTACCGGTAAATTCCCCGCCCCTTCTGGGGCGGAACCCGGGTCCGGGGCTCTGCCCTGGGGTTAATACCGATTTATTATAAAAAACCATTAAATATACGAAAGAAATAGCTGTTTGTAGCGAGCATGGTATTATTTTTAAACAGGAATTAAAAAATTAATTGTCCAAAGCCGTTATAATAATCAGGAGGAAGAACTCTTTACTTTGCATGACCTGAGAGACCCTGATCAGGGAATACTCTCTTTCAGATCAACAGTAATTCCTGAAAATTTTAATGATGTACAATTTACGTGTACAAATATAAGGTTGCCGACTGCCGACTGTCTTCCTGCTGACTCAACGTTCTCAGTCTCTAAGACATCTTACCGCAAACGCATTCGAACGGTTCGAGTAGTAATCTGAAACGCTGAAATTCTGCATGTTCATCCCGTGCGATAAGGCTTTTATGACACCATACGGATTTGAGGTCCAGTATACGGTTGCAAAGCCCTCGAATTTCCAGCTTATGTTGCTGTAAACGATGCCGCTTTCTTTGGCTCTGAACCCGTTGAATATTGAATCCTGCAAGGGTTTCCCTGCCAGGGCCTGGTTCTGGTATAATGTAAACAAGGTGTTCCATTCGCTTTGGGTGGGTATATGCCATCCCGGCGGACACAATCCCTGGGCGCCGGGTGTATTTGTATAGGCCATCATTTCATCCCACAGGTACAATCCTCCGTAAAGGCTGCAATTTGCAGCATTGTCATTATAGCAGTATTTTTCGTTGATACAATTGTCGGTCTGCTCGATTGCACCCTGAATGGAATTTCCATAATTCAGGTTCTTTTGCATCCAGCACTGGCTTCCAAGTTGGATTGTAGGATAAACTGTATTATCCCGGATATCGGTCAGGCTCTGACCGCAGCTGAATGAAGGAACGGCCAG
>JBAXBP010000085.1:0-13597 GCA_037141915.1 Bacteroidota bacterium
CACACTGAAACCTCTTGGGGTGGCAGTTGTAATTGAGGCACAACATTTGTGTATGTCGATGCGCGGGATACAAAAGCAAAACTCGGTGACTACTACTTCAGATTTCATCGGGGCATTTGAAAGGGATAAAACCCGGGCAGAGTTTTTGCACCTGATATCCACGAGACTTCACTAATAAAAAGCGAAATAGCGAAATAGCGAAAAAAAGTAAATTTTAATCAATTAAGGAGATAAAAACATGTTTGAAGAAAATAACGGAAATTACTTTGGTGCTTCTGCGGGAGCAGATACCGATGTTAGTACAAAAACATTCATGTCGCAGGTATTTACATGGATGACACTGGCCATGATAGTAACTGCAGGAACAGCCTGGTGGTTTGCGTCTTCAGAGGCCTGGAAAAGCCTGATCAATGTTGAAACCGGAGGCCTGACTGGCCTTGGCTGGATCGTCACGCTTGCCCCACTTGGCTTTGTTCTGCTTATGTCGTTCGGTTTCCAGAAGCTTTCGGCGCTTGCAATGACCCTGCTATTCATTGCATTCTCGGTGCTGATGGGCATGAGCCTCAGTTTTATCCTGCTTGCTTATACTGCAGCATCAGTATTCAAGACTTTCATTGTCACAGCAGGAATGTTCGGCATCATGTCAGTTGCAGGATATACCACCAAGACTGACCTTACCAAGTTCGGTTCCATCATGATGATGGGCCTGGTTGGCATCATTTTGGCCATGCTGGTTAATTTCTTTCTGCACAGCAGTTCACTGGAATATATCATCAGCGTTCTCGGTGTCCTGATCTTTACCGGGCTGACCGCATATGATGTTCAGAGGCTGAAAAAGATCGGGGCCGGTGCATGTACCTATGGAGATGAGAATTCGAAGAAACTCAGCATTCTCGGTGCCCTTACGCTGTATCTTGATTTTATAAACCTTTTCCTTTTCCTGATCAGGTTTTTGGGAAACAGGAGGTAATGTATAATGTACCATGTACAATTTACAAATACTTTAATTTGTACATGGTACATGGTCCATCGTACATTCTTTATTAAATGAATAATCTCTAATCAAACCTTTTATGACTGCATACGTTTTTCCCGGCCAGGGGGCTCAGTTTATCGGAATGGGCAAAGATCTTTACGACAGTTCTGAATCGGCCCGGGTGCTTTTTGAGAAAGCAAACGAGATCCTTGGTTTTCGTATTACCGACCTGATGTTTTCAGGAACTGACGAGGATCTTAGGCAGACAAGGGTTACACAACCGGCGATCTTCCTGCATTCTGTAATTCTTGCTTCCACACTGGGGGATTCATTTAAGCCCGATATGGTTGCAGGGCATTCCCTCGGCGAATTTTCGGCCCTGGTAGCCAATAAAGTTCTTTCTTTTGAAGACGGGTTGAGGCTGGTCTATGCAAGAGCCCAGGCGATGCAGAAAGCCTGTGAAAAAGAACCTTCGACAATGGCCGCCATCCTTGGCCTTGATGATCAAAAGGTGGAAGAGATCTGCAAATCAATTGAAGAGGTAGTTGTTCCTGCGAATTATAACAGTCCGGGGCAGCTCGTCATTTCGGGAAGCATGAAAGGGATTGAGATTGCCTGCGAAAAACTTAAGGCAGCGGGTGCAAGACGTGCGCTTCCACTGAAAGTGGGCGGAGCCTTTCATTCACCGCTCATGGAACCGGCAAGGCTTGAGCTTGCAGAAGCCATCAGCACTACTGTTTTTCACGAGCCCCTCTGCCCGATATACCAGAATGCAACAGCCGAAAGGGTAACTGATCCCCTGAAGATAAAAGAAAACCTGGTTGCACAGCTCACCGCTCCTGTATTATGGACCCAGCTTGTTCAGAGAATGATCTCCGACGGCGCGACTCATTTCATTGAAGTGGGCCCGGGGAATGTATTGCAGGGTCTCATATCGAAGATCGGGAAAGAAGTCACTGTAGCCGGGGCATAAAATAATCCGGCCCCGCGGCAAAGCCGCGGGGCCGGATACATCTCCTTTAAATTAATTACCTTTTATTATACTGGCCTTCGTAATATTTAAGGTATTCACCTGAAGTCACATTCTTCATCCATTCCTCATTGGCAAGATACCAATCGACAGTCTTCTCAAGACCCTGCTCAAAAACAACAGAAGGTTTCCATTTTAATTCCTTCTGTAGTTTTGAAGAATCTATCGCATACCTGAGGTCATGGCCTGCACGGTCCTTAACGAAGGTTATCAAGTGCTCAGAAGTGCCGGCAGTGCGGCGGAGCTTCTGATCCATGATCCTGCATAAAACCTTCAGCAGGTCGATATTTTTCAATTCATTATTCCCTCCGATATTATAGGTGTCCCCTACCTTGCCTGAATGGAAAATTTTATCAATGGCTTCGGCATGGTCTTCTACATACAACCAGTCACGGATGTTTTCACCTTTACCGTAAACAGGAATAAGCTTGTTATTCCTGATATTATTTATTGACAGCGGGATAAGCTTTTCGGGAAACTGGAAAGACCCGTAATTATTGGAACAATTGGAGATCACAACAGGCATCTTGTAGGTATTGTGATATGCCCTTACAAGATGGTCTGAACTGGCTTTTGATGCCGAATACGGGCTCTGCGGATCATACGACGTGGTCTCCGTAAACAAACCGGAACTTCCAAGGGAACCGTAAACCTCATCCGTTGAAATATGATAAAAGAGCTTGCCTTCGGTATGCTCCCAGATCTCCCTGGCTGCATTCAGCAGGTTCACTGTACCAATGATATTGGTATAAATAAATTCCGTGGGATTGGCAATGGACCTGTCAACATGCGATTCGGCAGCAAGGTGGATTACCCCGTCGAACCTGTACTTCTGAAATATTTTTTTGATCAGCTCCCCTGCTACAATATCAGCACGGATGAACTCATAATTAGGTTCCTTCTCAATATCCTTCAGGTTTGCAAGATTGCCGGCATAGGTCAGCTTGTCAAGATTCACAATTTTATACTGAGGGTAATTCTTAACAAACCTACGCACAACATGCGACCCTATAAAACCTGCTCCACCTGTGATTAAAATTGTCTTCATCTTTCCCGATGTTTAATTTGAAAATCAAAGATATAAAAATGCAGCTTATATACTACGCCCGGCGATCGCCTTTTCCCATTTCCAGGCCGAAGCTGTCATTTCATCAAGGCCTTTTTCTGCCTTCCAGCCAAGTTCGTGGTTGGCAAAAGTCGTATCGGCCCATACCTTTTCGATATCGCCCGGCCTCCGCTCCATAATCTTGTAATTCAGTTTAACCCCTGTAGTGCGCTCAAAGGACTCTATCACCTGCATCACGGAAAATCCGTTACCGGTTCCCAGGTTAAACACTTCCACTTTTTGTTTCATCTTACCGTTCAGCATCCTTTCAACCGCTGTAACGTGAGCCCTGGCAAGATCGGTCACATGCAGGTAATCCCTGATGGCCGTGCCGTCGGGAGTATCATAATCGTTGCCCCAAACCCTCAGGAACTGTCTTTTACCGATTGCGGTCTGGGTGATATATGGCATCAGGCTGTTGGGGACACCCAGCGGAAGCTCGCCAATAACAGCGGATTCATGAGCCCCGATAGGGTTGAAATACCTGAGCAGGATTGAACATATTCCTGACACATTGCTGATATCATTAATGATCTCTTCCGATATCTGCTTGGTGTTGCCATAGGGAGACCATGCTTTCTGAATGGGGGCATCCTCTTTTACAGGCAGATTGTCGGGCTGACCATAAACAGTGCATGAGGAGGAAAAAACTATATTGCTGATACCCGTGTCGTTCATCGCCTGAAGTATGTTGATAAGCGAGAGCAGATTATTCCTGTAGTACTTGAGAGGGAATTCCACTGACTCCCCTACCGCCTTGGAAGCTGCAAAATGTATGACCCCTTTAAGGTCGCTGTTCCTTTTAAAGAATGCTTCCGTCTTTTCCCTGTCGGTCAGGTCAAACTGTTCGAAAAGAGGTTTCTTCTCCGTGATCTTCGCAATATTATCGAGAACATCTATTGAACTGTTCGAAAGATCATCCACAATGATGACCTCGTAACCCTTTGCCTGCAGTTCTACCACTGTATGGCTTCCGATATACCCGGTTCCGCCGGTAACTAGGATCTTCATGTTGATCTGATTTGGTTAAACAACATAATCCGTGAATCGTGAATCGTGAATCGTGAACCGGATCACGATTCACGGATCACGGTTTTTTAAGGAACGGATGATAATCCCCCTTTAGTCCGATTGGATTTTCGTTCCTGATTGTATAGGCAATATGAATACTTGGCCTTGCTTCTGTGAGTCCGAAACCATGGCCTGAAAGAATATGCCTGTAAGTGTCGGTATGAAGGTCGGTAAACCCTTCGCTGAATTCCACTTCCTCGCCATCCAGCGTGAGCAAACGGTAAGTACGCTTACCTGTCTTTTTAACCTGGTCAGGGACATCATTGTAATCCAGGCTAAGGAACCAGCGTATCCTTGCTTTCTCAAGTTCGAGGTATCCCCCTGCCTTATCAGCAGTCATTACATGCACCTTGTTCTCTTTGACATCCCCGAAAATCCAGGTCAGCATATCAAAAAAGTGAATGCCGATATTGGTCGCGATCCCTCCCGATTTGGAGGAGTCACCTTTCCAGCTCCTGTAGTACCAGTTCCCCCTGGAAGTAATATAGGTAAGGTCAAGGTCGTAAATCTTATTTTTCGGGCCTTTCCTGACCTTCTCACGCATGGCAATAATCGCCTTGTGCAGCCTCAGCTGAAGTACTGTATAAACTTTCCTGCCTGTCTCTTTCTCGATTTCCTTCAGTGCATCAAGGTTCCATGGATTCAGTACAATGGGTTTCTCGCAAATTGCATTTGCATCATTCCGCAAAGCAAGGCGGATATGGGAGTCATGCATATAATTAGGAGAACAAATCGACACAAAGTCAACCTTATTATCCTCCTGCCTTTTCTTGGACAATGCCATCCTCCTTAGTTTGTCAAGATGGCGGTCAAAACGTTCCGGTTCAATAAAAAAATCGGCATTCGGAAAATAACTGTCAATGACCCCTACTCCATCGTATGGATCCAGCGCGCAAATAAGCCTGTTGCCGGTATCCTTTATCGCTTTCATATGCCTTGGGGCGATATACCCTGCAGCCCCTATCAGGGCAAAATTAACCGGTCTGTTGAGTTCTGTATGCTTCATTTCCCTAAATTAATCACTTTCCCATTGGTTAACTGATATTTTTCTTTGCTTTCGGGACAGACTGCAAATCCCTTGTCATCAAATTTCAGCCGGTGTCCGTACTCGCTCATCCAGCCGGCATGCCTTCCCGGGTTCCCTATGATGAGGGCATAGGCAGGGACATCTTTTGTCACTACTGCGCCGGCTCCGATAAAGGCAAATTCGCCTATAGTATGTCCGCAAACGATGGTCGCATTAGCCCCTATGGAAGCTCCCCGTTTAACAAGGGTCTGCTGGTACTGGTCCCTCCTGAGGATATGTGAACGCGGGTTGATCACGTTCGTGAAAACCATCGACGGGCCAAGGAAAACGTCATCCTCACAGATAACACCGGTATAGATGGAAACATTGTTCTGAACCTTGACGTTCCTCCCAAGTGTAACCTGGGGAGATACAACCACGTTTTGACCGAAGCTGCAGTTCTCACCAATCAAGCAGTCTTTCATGATATGCGTGAAATGCCAGATCTTACTTCCCTTGCCTATAATACAACCTTCGTCAATGACTGCTGTTTCATGCGCAAAATATTCTTTTTCCATATCATGCATTTACAAATTCAAGCACTGCGGTAGTGATGTATGCAAGCTGCTCATTATCGAGTTCGGTATGCATGGGCAGGGAGAAGACCGAATCGGAGAGAGCTTCAGTTACCGGAAAATCGCCGGGTTTATACCTTGGATCGATGTAAGCTTTCTGGAGATGCAACGGTACCGGGTAATAGATCATGGCCGGGATTCCCTTTGAATTAAGGTGGGCAATCAAAGCTGCGCGGTCAAGATCTTTTGCAATGAGTGTATACTGGTGAAACACGTGATTCGACTTTGAGTAGCGGACCGGGGTCTTCAGCCTGGGATTTCCAGCAAAGGCCTTATCATAAAAATCGGCAGCAGCCCTTCGTTTGGCTGCATACTGGTCGAGATATTGCAGCTTCACTTTCAGGATGGCTGCCTGTATACTGTCAAGACGGGAGTTAACTCCCACATAGTCGTGATAGTAACGTACTGCCATTCCATGGTTTACAACAACCCTTAATTGTTTTGCGAGTTCGTCGTCATCGGTAAAAATAGCTCCCCCGTCACCGTAGCAACCCAGGTTTTTTGACGGGAAAAAGGAAGTGCATCCGATCTGCCCTATGGTTCCTGCTTTTTTACGGCTGCCGTCACTGAAAATATAATCGGCACCAATAGCCTGGCAATTATCCTCAATAACGAAAAGTTTATATTTTGATGCGATCTTCATGATCTCTTCCATAGGTGCAGTTTGTCCGAAAAGATGCACAGGCACTATTGCTTTAGTCTTCGGAGTTATGGCCTTTTCTATGGCTTCCGGATCTATGTTGAAAGTGTCAGGATCAACATCCACAAGCACGGGAGTCAGCCTGAGCAGGGCAATGACTTCCGCAGTCGCAATAAATGTAAAGGAAGTGGTTATCACCTCATCGCCGGGCTGCAAACCCAGGGCCATCATGGAAACCTGCAGTGCATCGGTGCCGTTGGCACAGGGGATCACATGTTTTATCCCGAGGTAGTTCTCAAGATCCTTCTGAAAAGCCGCTACTGCAGGGCCATTGATAAAAGCGCAGGAATCTATGACCTCATGAATCGCATTATCAATTTCGCTTTTCATGTTCAGGTACTGACTGCGCAGGTCGACCATTTGAATTTTATTCATGTGCAAAAAGTTTTGTTAGAGTTTACAAAAATAAGAATGTATGATGAATTTGCTTTATCCCGGTGATTTTTAATAATTTTACTAAGGTAAACCAGTACTGAATTAATAACGCAGGAATTATGAAAAAATTTGCCGTAGTACTCGCAGGTTGCGGAGTTTTTGACGGCGCTGAGATCATTGAATCAGTGCTGACGCTCCTGGCAATTGAAAAAGCCGGTGCTTCTTTCCAGTGCTTTGCCCCTGATACAGAGCAGTACCATGTGATAGACCACCTGCATAAAAAGCCTGCAGGCGAAAAACGCAATGTGCTCACCGAAGCGGCAAGGATCAGCAGGGGGGAAGTCAAGCCCCTGTCGACCTTCAGGGCTTCGGATTTTGATGCTCTTATTTTTCCGGGTGGATTTGGTGCTGCCAAAAACCTTTGCACCTGGGCTTACGAGGGAGATGCAGCCAAGGTAAATCCTGATGTGGAAAAAGCAGTCAGGTCCATGCATGAGGCAGGCAAACCGATAGGCGCAATGTGCATTGCCCCGGTGATCCTGGCCATCCTGTTCAAAGGTGCAAAACTTACTACAGGCCAGGACACTGCATCAGGGGATTTTATCGAAAAGAAGGGAAATCACTATGTTGCTACTGATCATGCCCAGGTCGTTATTGACCCTGTACACAAGTTGTTCACCACACCGTGTTATATGCTTGATGCCAGCATCACTCAAATTGCTGAAGGGACGCAGAATATTGTGAATGCAATGTTAAGTAGCGAAAAGTGAAATAAGGTTTAGCGAAGCATTTTACATAAGCCGCATCAGGTACAAGGAGCGAATTGCTTCTTGTCGGGCCTTCGGAATTAGCAGGTATGAGCGACGCAGTAACGTCAGCGGCGTTGTGATGTGCGAGCGATCCGCTATTTCGCTTTTCGCTTTTCGCTTTTCGCTATTTCCTCGCTTATCTGAGGGATCAGTTTCGGATTTTTCTCGATAGCATTTCCGATAACTATCACATCAGCTCCGGCTTTCAGCGCAGTTCTAGCTTTTTCAGGGCTCGAAATGCCTCCGCCGACAATAAGCGGAACTGAAGTCTCGCGTTTCACATGCTTAATCATTTCCGCAGGTACCGGTGTTTCAGCTCCCGAGCCTGCATCCAGGTAAATTACTTTAAGTCCGAGCATTTCTCCGGCCATTGCCGTGCAGACTGCAATATCCGGTTTATCGGCAGGAATGGGATGTGTGTTACTGATGTAGGAAACCGAAGTTGGCCGGCCGCTGTCGATGAGCATATACCCTGTTGGTATGATTTCCAACCTGCTTGCTTTCAGCAGGGCTGCCGATTCGACATGCTTGCCGATAAGCATATCGGGATTCCTCCCTGATATCAGTGAAAGCAGCAATATTCCATGGGCATTGGGAAAAACCTGAAGGCTGCTGCCGGGGAAAAGTATAACCGGGATATCAGAAAAATCGCGCAGAACACTTATCTGTTCCTCCCCCTTTCCCCTCATCAGCAGGCTGCCGCCGAAAAAGAAGTAGTCGACTCCTGCTTTCACGGCTATCGCGGCAAGTTTTTTCAGAGATGCAGTGCCTGATTTATCAGGATCAACAAGGACTGCAAATCTTTTTTTGCCCCCGTTTGCATCTTTGGTCAGATTATTTAAAAGAGCCATAACCTAAAAATTAGAATATCGCCTGTGCGATCTGACGAATGTTTTCTGATATGCCTACCGTGAAGTAATGTAATACCGGTACCCCATGGTCAAGTAATTCTTTCGATTGTTTGATCCCCCACTCTATCCCAACATTGAACACCTCATCGTTCGTACTGCATTTCTGTACTTCCTTCGAGAGTTCCTCGGGAATATCGATATAGAAGATCTGCGGCAGGGCGTTAAGCTCCCTCATGGTTGAGATCGGTTTCATGCCGGGAATGATAGGTACGGTGATCCCCTCTTTGCGGCAGGCATCTACGAAACTAAAGTATTTTTTATTATCAAAGAACATCTGGGTAATGATGAACTCCGCGCCTGCATCAATCTTCTGCTTCAGGTACCTGAGGTCGGTAGCCAGGTTGGGAGATTCAATATGCTTCTCCGGATATCCTGCCACACCTACACAGAAGTTGGTCTTGAAAGTATGCTGCATCTCATCATCCACAAACTTCCCGCGGTTCATTTCGGTGATCTGGGTTACCAGTTCATTGGCGTAAGAATGCCCGTTCTGCTCGGGTTGGAATGTTCTCTGATTTTTCGGGGCATCTCCCCTGAGTACGAGGATGTTGTCAATTCCCAGGTAATGGAAATCGATAAGGGCATACTCAGTTTCCTCCTTCGAAAACCCTCCGCAGATCAGGTGGGGAACAACCTCCACGTCAGAATACTTATTTTTAATTGCAGCTGAAATAGCCACAGTTCCCGGCCTTTTACGGATGGTCTTTTTTTCAAGTAAGCCACTGGGATGTTTCCTGTAAACGACTTCCTCCTGGTGGTAGGTAACGTTGATGAATGAAGGATTATACTCCATCAACGGATCGATAACTTTGTAGATGCTTGAAATGCTATTCCCCCTGAGAGGCGGTAAAAGTTCAAATGAAAATAGAGTTTTATTGGCCTGTTTAATGATGTCGATTACTCTCATTCGTTAATAATTTAGATTGGTATTTAGCAGTTTTTCTGCCTTTTCGATGGTTACTCCTTTCCGCCTTGCATAATCGGCAACCTGGTCACGGCTCACCTTTCCAAGGTTAAAATACTGTGATTGAGGATGTGAAAAATAGAACCCTGATACTGAAGCTGCAGGGTACATTGCATAATTCTCGGTTAGCTTGATATCAATCCTGGTATCAGCCGACAGCAGGTCAAAGAGCACCCGCTTCTCAGAATGTTCCGGACAGGCAGGATAACCCGGTGCGGGTCTTATTCCCTGGTACTCCTCCCTGAGGATAGAGGAAACTTCCATATCCTCATTCTGGGAATAACCCCAGAATTCTTTACGAATGCGGCGATGCATGTTCTCGGCAAAAGCTTCAGCAAGCCGGTCGGCAAGAACCTTTACCATGATCGCATTATAATCGTCGAGGTCCTGTTCAAAAACAGAGGCCCATTCCTCCACGCCAAGGCCTGAGGTCACTGCAAATCCACCCATATAATCAATGATACCCGAATCCCTGGGGGCGATAAAATCGGAGAGGCAGAGGTTGGGGGCATTATCGGTTTTTTTCTGCTGGTTGCGAAGGAACCTGAACGTAGCAAGCACCTGAGAGCGCTGTTCATCCGAATATATCTCAACATCATCACCCACCGCATTGCAGGGATATAATCCTATGACCCCGCGTGCGATCAGCATCTTCTTTTTCAGGATGTCGGCAAGCAGACCCTGGGCATCATTGAAAAGTTTGCGGGCCTCTACGCCCTTAACGGGATCGTTGAAGATCGCCGGGTATTTCCCGCTGATCTTCCAGGTATGGAAAAAGAAAGTCCAGTCGATAAAAGGTACAAGGTCATCCAGTGGATAATCATAAAACACCTTGCTCCCAGCCATTTGCGGTTTAAGTATTGTCGTACTTTTCCAGTCGATCTTCAACTTGTTCCTTCGGGCTTCGGTGAGGCTTACATAATCGTAACTGGCTTTTATATCATAATGCGACCGTATGGTAGCATATTTGGTTTTCACCCCTTCAAGGAAAGATTTCCTTTTATCGTCCGACAGCAGGTTTGCCATAACGCCCACCGCTTTCGAAGCATCCTTCACGTGTATCACGCCATAAGGATACTCCGGTTCAATCTTGACTGCCGTATGGATCTCCGAAGTGGTTGCTCCTCCAAGGATCAGTGGCAGGTTCATCTTAAGGCGCTTCATTTCCTTTGCTACATGAACCATTTCCTCGAGCGAGGGAGTGATAAGCCCGCTAAGTCCTATAATGTCAGCCTTTTGTTCGATGGCAGCTGCCAGTATCCTGTCGGAAGGCACCATCACACCAAGGTCAACCACATCATAATTGTTGCAGGCGAGGATAACGCCGACAATATTTTTACCGATATCATGAACATCGCCCTTTACCGTGGCAAGAAGAATCTTGCCGTTCACCTTGCCTGCGTCCTTGCTGTTTTTCTTCTCTGCTTCTATCCGGGGAGTAAGGTAAGCGACAGCTTTCTTCATTACCCTTGCGCTTTTGACTACCTGGGGAAGGAACATCTTACCGCTTCCGAAAAGGTCGCCCACGACGTTCATCCCGTCCATCAGCGGGCCTTCGATGATCTTCAATGCCTGGTCGAAGTGAGGCAGGGCCTCTTCAATATCCGTTTCTATGAATTCGGTGATCCCTTTCACAAGGCAATGCTGCAGCCGTTCATTCACAGGGAGCAGTCTCCACTCATCGGTTTTCTTTTCCTTTTCAGGACCTTCAGCCATGTTGTCGGCATACGCAAGCAACCTCTCCGTCCCGTCTTTTCTGCGGTTCAGTATAACATCCTCAACCAGTTTCAGGAGGTCCTTGTCGATCTCATCGTAAACAGGCAGCTGTCCTGCGTTTACAATACCCATGTCAAGGCCTGAACGGATGGCATGGAACAGGAAGGCCGAATGCATTGCTTCCCGCAGGGGATCATTGCCCCTGAACGAGAACGAAAGATTGCTGATGCCCCCGCTGACCCTTGAATACGGGAGGTTCTCCTTGATCCAGCGTGTGGCGTTCAAAAAGTCAACGGCATAGTTATTGTGTTCTTCTATTCCTGTAGCTATGGTAAGGATATTAGGGTCGAAAATAATATCTTCAGGCCTGAAACCAGCTTTTCCGATCAGGAGGTCATATGCTCTCCTGGCAATGGCAATGCGCCTTTCGAAGGTTGAAGCCTGTCCCTCTTCGTCAAAAGCCATGACTACTGCAGCTGCCCCGAAATTCCTGATGACCTTTCCATGTTCAATAAAAGCTTCCTCGCCTTCCTTGAGGCTGATGGAATTCACTATGCATTTTCCCTGGGCACATTTCAGCCCTGAATGAAGCACCGACCATTTCGAGGAATCTATCATCACCGGGACCCTTGCAATATCAGGGTCTGACGCGATCATATTGAGGAAGTTGACCATTGCTTTTTCGGCATCGAGCATCGCTTCATCCATGCTGATGTCAATGACCTGGGCCCCGCTTTCAACCTGCTGGCGTGCCACCGACATAGCTTCTTCGAATTTCCCGTCACGTATAAGCCGTGCAAATTTCTTGGAACCGCTCACGTTGGTGCGTTCACCTATATTAATGAAGTTGCTGCCCTCAAAGGCAACAAGAGGTTCGAGACCGCTCAGGTGAAGCTCGTGCTTAAACGGGGGAACGATCCTGGGTTTGGCTTTGGCCGCCAGTTCTGCGAAGCGGGCAATATATTCGGGTGTGGTGCCGCAACATCCGCCTACAAGATTTACAAAACCATTATCAAGGTAGTCCTTTATATACCCTGCCATCTCAGCAGCAGGCTGGTCGTATTCGCCGAACTGGTTTGGGAGCCCGGCATTGGGATAAGCTATAACAGGGAAGGGTGCTTTCTCAGCGAGTTCCTCAAGATAAGGTCTCAGTTCCTTTGCGCCCAGGGCACAGTTCAGCCCGACAGCAAAAAGGTTGAAATGCGAGATTGAATAGAGAAAGGCTTCAAGAGTTTGTCCCGACAAGGTCCTGCCCGAAAGATCGGTAATCGTAACTGAAGCAATAACAGGTAGTTTGAATTCAGGGCCCCGGGATTCAATTTCATCAAACACCGCGATCAGCGCCGCTTTTGCATTGAGAGTATCGAAGATGGTTTCAACCATGAGAATGTCAACTCCTCCGTCGATCAGGGCCCTTGCCTGTTCACGGTAAGCTTCGTATAACTGGTCAAATGTCACCGCCCTGAAAGCAGGATTCTGCACGTCAGGTGAAAGGGATGCGGTTTTATTGGTAGGGCCCATGGATCCGGCTACCCAGCGTGGTTTGCCTGATCCTGAAGCGCTGAAATTCACAGCCGCTTCCCTTGCCAGCCTGGCCGCCGTAAAATTTAGCTCGTAAACGAATTCCTCGGTATGGTAATCCGACTGGGAGATACTTGTTCCGTTGAAAGTATCGGTTTCAATGATATCTGCCCCTGCCTCGAGGTATTTCTCATGGATCTCGCGTATAATATGGGGCTGTGTAAGCACCAGAATATCATTGTTCCCTTTGAGGGAATGCTGAAAATCCCTGAACCTCTCGCCCCGGTAACCGGCTTCGTCCAGTTTGTATCTCTGGACCATGGTACCCATAGCACCATCAATTGTAAGCACCCTCTCTTTTACCGCAGCTTCTAAAGTTGTCATTTTGGCTTAGCTATTGTATATACAAGTACATGATCTTCAATCCTTTCAAATCCAAGATCATGAATTTCCACATTTTCCCCAAAAACAACTCTTGCCTGGAAAGTGGCTTGTGAATTGCAAAAGTAATCAAATGGAATGAGGTATATATCATTTTTTAAATCAACCGTCGGTTTACCATAAAATTTATATAACGCTTCTTTGCTACACCAGTGTATATAAAGGAGTTCTGTATGTGGATTTTTGCGCCCTTCATCACGATTTTCCTCACGATCTCCATCACGTTTTTCCTCACGATCTCCATCACGTTTTTCCTCACGTTCTTCATCACGTTTTTCCTCTCGATCTCCATCACGTTTTTCCTCACGTTCTTCATCACGTTTTTCCTCTCGATCTC
>JBAXBP010000086.1:0-13521 GCA_037141915.1 Bacteroidota bacterium
GAAAAAAGACCGGGTGACAGGCTTTTATCGTCTTATTTTGTTAATTCTGTGGATGGCTTTGTGGCCATGTCTCATTCAGTGATGGATGATCTCCTCACTTTCACCAAAGACAAGCCCCGCGCATGGTGCCCTCATCCTTTGTATGATAATTTCGGGGATGCCATCAGCAAAACGGAAGCCAGGAAGAAACTTGGGCTCGACAGCGAGGCAAAATATGCTCTTTTCTTTGGTTTCATAAGGGATTACAAAGGCCTTGATTTATTGCTTGAAGCATTCGGTACACCTGCGTTAAAAGAATCAGGCATCAAATTGCTGGTGGCAGGGGAGTTTTACTGCGATGCGGCGCCTTACCATGAAATAATCAAACGTCACGGCCTGGAAGGGAGAGTGATCATGAGCAATGATTTCATTCCCGACAGCCAGGTCATAAATTATTTCTGTTCTGCGGATGTGGTCGTACAGCCCTACAAAAGCGCTACCCAAAGCGGGGTAACGCAGATTGCCTACCATTTCAACAAGCCCATGATCATAACCGATGTTGGCGGCCTGGCCGAGTTCGTACCCCATGGCAAAGTCGGCTATGTGGTAAAACCTGAGATAGCTGAGATTGCATCGGCTATCCTTGAATTCTACAATTCGGGAAAAGAAGCTGAGTTTATTGCAAATGCCGCCGTTGAAAAGCAGAAATATTCCTGGGGAAGGATGGTTGATGCCATAAATTCCGTGAACCGTGATCCATAATCAGATATATACATCAGCATCTGCGGCTAACTTTACACCGATCACGGTTCACGAATTAAAAGTATCTTCGTACCATTAAAGCCTATAATTAACCTACAATGATTATACGAAGCAAAGCTCCGTTGCGCCTTGGCCTCGCGGGTGGCGGTACCGACGTAGCTCCTTTTTCAGATCTTTTTGGCGGTGCCATATTGAACGCAACAATAAGCATGTATGCCATTGCAGCTATCGAACCGCGTTACGACGGCAAGATCATTTTGAATTCACTCGACCGGCATGAGCGTTATGAGTTTGATTCAATACCGGAACTCCCGGTAAACGGCAAGCTCGATCTGCATAAAGGGATCTACAACAGGCTGATCAGGGATTATGACCTGAAACCACTTTCCTTCGAAATTTCAACTTATGTTGATGCGCCTCCGGGGTCCGGGCTTGGCTCAAGTTCAACCCTTGTCGTTGCTATTCTCGGTGCGTTTGCCGAATGGCTTAGGCTGCCCCTGGGTGAATATGACCTTGCCCATCTTGCATACGAGATTGAAAGGGTGGACCTGAAAATGGCCGGTGGCAAGCAGGATCAATACGCCGCGACTTTTGGCGGAGTGAATTTTATGGAATTCTTCAAAGACGATAAGGTTATCGTCAATCCCTTGCGCATTATGGATAAATACCTTGATGAACTGGCCCATAACCTGGTTCTGTATCATACCGAGACAAGCCGTATCTCAAGCGTTATTATTGAAGAACAAAGGAAGAATGTGCTTGCCGGCAATGAAAAATCCCTTGAGGCGATGAACAAGCTGAAAGAGCAGTCGGTGATGATGAAAGAAGCGCTGCTCAAAGGGGAACTTGACAAAGTAGGGGAGATCCTCGATTTTGGATGGAAGTTTAAGAAAAATATGGCCAGTGGGATAACCAATCCCATGCTTGATGAAATGTATAATGCTGCAAAAGAACACGGAGCCTCGGGCGGGAAGGTCTCAGGCGCAGGAGGAGGAGGGTTCATGTTCTTTTATTGCCCCGGGAATACCCGTTCGGCTGTTATCGAAGCCCTGAAGAAATTCGGCGGGCAAACCAAACGTTACGATTTTACAACAAAAGGATTAAGGAGTTGGACTATATAAGTAGCGAAAAGCGAAAAGTGAAAAGCGAAATTATTCTGATTTGAACTTTTTATTTCGCTTTTCGCCTTTCGCTTTTCGCTTTTAAAAAACAAAAAACAAAATGCAAACATTCCTGGAACTCGCAATGTCGCGGTACTCAGTCAGGAGCTACCTGTCGAAACCGGTGGAGGAGGAAAAGCTGAATTACCTTCTTGAGTGCGGCAGGGTGGCTCCGTCGGCTGCAAATTACCAGCCCTGGCTCATCCATGTTGTGAGGGATCACGATCTGAAAAAAAAGATCGAGGAAACCTACAACAGGGAATGGCTGAAGCAGGCTCCCGTAATCCTTGTCTTTCTGGGTGATCACAGGAAGGGATGGAAACGCAGCGACGGCAAGGATCATACCGACATCGACATCGGTATCATTGCCGATCATATCTCCCTTGCTGCCACGGAACAGGGGCTGGGTACCTGCTGGATCTGCAATTTTGACCCTGCAAAATGCCGACAGGCAATGAATCTTCCTGATTATCTTGAACCCATTGCCTACCTTAGCCTTGGCTATCCTTCCGACTTGACCGACCAGACTTCGCGTCACCTGAAAAGGAAGTCATCCGAAGAAATTATTAAATTTGACTGATTATAAACCTGGCGATTTAGCTACTTCGCTATTTCGCTACTTCGCTATTTAAATTATGACCCGAATTAAAGAAGCCATTCTTCAGTCCATAGAAACCAAGCAATCCATATTAAACGATACGGAACTGCTGAAAATCATTGAGGATGTCGCCTCCGCCTGTTCAACTGCATTCTGCAATGGGAATAAAGTGTTGTTTTGCGGGAATGGAGGCAGCGCTGCAGATGCACAGCACCTGGCTGCCGAATTCTCAGGCAGGTTCTACTACGACCGCCCGCCTCTGCCTTCCGAAGCCCTGCATGTGAATACTTCCTATTTGACAGCCGTTGCAAATGATTATTCCTACGATGAGGTGTATTCGAGGATTATCCGCGGAACCGGGCATGAAGGAGATGTGCTTATAGGGCTTTCAACTTCTGGGAATTCGAAAAATGTGATCAGGGCTTTTGAAGCAGCCAACGAAAAAGGGATGCTTACCGTGGCTTTTACGGGCCAGGGTGGAGGGAAAATGAAGGATGTTGTGGATTTCCTGATCCCTGTGCCTTCAACAGATACACCCCGTATCCAGGAATCCCATATCATGATCGGCCACATTATCTGTGAGCTTGTTGAGTCTTCAATATTCCCCAAACAATAAACCTTCTTGGAAGCAATAATTCTTGCCGGTGGTTTTGGTACACGTCTTCAAGCCGTGGTGAGTGAAGTTCCGAAATCCATGGCCCTGATAAACAACAGGCCATTCCTCGAATATCTTTTTGACTACCTTATTACACAGGGTGTGACCAGAGCTGTTCTTTCGGTTGGTTATAAACATGAGATCATTAAACACCACTTCAAAGATAGCTACCGGTCTTTGCCGATTGAATATGCTGTTGAAGAAGAGCCGCTGGGAACAGGAGGAGGGATAAGACTTGCCTTCTGGAGGATCAGCGACAAGAGGGCTGTAATCCTGAATGGCGACAGTATATTCAGGACCGACCTCAGAGCCCTCGAAAAGGCTCATCTTTTAAAAAAAGCAGATGTCACCCTGGCCCTCAGAAAGCTTGACAATACAGGCCGTTACGGAAGGGTTACCCTTAACAGGCAGAGAAGGATCACCGGTTTTGATGAGAAAAATGAAGGTGCCGGCCCGGGATTGATCAATGCAGGTGTATATCTCATGGAGAAATTATTCCTTATGGAACCTCAATTCAGGGGTAGATTTTCAATAGAGAAGGACTGTTTTGAAAATTTTTACGATACTTCACGTATGTTCGGGTTCCCTGCATCAGGATATTTCCTTGATATAGGGATTCCCCCGGACTATCATAAAGCACAGGATGAATTTAAAGGATTTAAAGATTGATAAGAACTGGTCGCTGTTCCTTGACAGGGACGGGGTGATCAACCACCGCATCATTGACGGTTATGTTCGCAGCTGGGAGCAGTTTGAGTTCAATCCGGGTGTGAAAGATGCTTTGAAAGAGTTCTCAGGAATATTTGGCCGAATCATTGTTGTCAGCAACCAGCAAGGTATAGGCAAGGGGCTGATGTATGAAAAAGATGTGGAGAAAGTGCATGAAAGAATGATCTCTGAAGTGGAAGCAACAGGGGGAAGAATTGATGCTGTGTTTTATTGCCCGGCCCTTGAGAGCGAAAAATCATTTAACCGTAAACCCAACATTGGGATGGCGCTGCAATCAAGAAAACGATTTCCCGAAATCCGCTTCAGGCAGTCTATAATGGTTGGAGATTCACTGTCGGACATGATTTTCGGGAAAAGGGTAGGGATGAAGACTGTATTCCTCTCCTCAAACCTCCCGCATATCCGCCGGGGATATAAGACTATAAATTACGTTTTCACCGACCTGCCTGCCTTTTCAAAAGCATTGTAAACAGGAAGTTAAAATAATAACAATGTACATTTTTTATTTCGCTACTTCGCTATTTCGCTACCTCGCTACTTAGTTATGTCACCGAAACTCATACTCCTCGTCTTTTTCGCATATACTGCCGTTTTGTTTGGCATTACCTGGCTCACGGCCAGAAAAGCGACGAACCGGTCTTTTTTCATAGGAAACAAAACCAGTCCCTGGTTCGTGGTCTCATACGGGATGATCGGAGCTTCCCTCTCGGGGGTCACCTTCATGTCGGTCCCGGGTTGGGTTGGAGAAACGCAGTTCTCGTATTTTCTTGTGGTTGCAGGCTACCTGCTGGGATATGCTGTTATTGCTCTGGTACTGCTCCCGCTTTATTACAGGCTCAACCTTACATCAATTTACACCTATCTTGAATCCCGTTTTGGTTACTGGTCACATAAAACAGGGGCGTTTTATTTTCTGCTTTCCAGGGTTATCGGAGCTTCGTTCAGGATGTTCCTTGTAGTGAACGTCCTGCAGATCTTCGTTTTCGATGCCTGGCATATCCCTTTTGCGCTCACTGTTCTGATATTTATTGTGCTGATACTTCTTTATACTTACAAAGGAGGTATTAAAACCATTATATGGACCGATACTGTCCAGACAACCTTCATGCTTCTTGCGGTTCTGTTGTCGGTTTACCTTATTTCAAGAAACATGAACCTAAGCCTGACAGGTTTGTTTCACCGGGCAGTGGAGCATGGTTACACCAGGATCTTTAATACCGACTGGAGCGACCGCAGGTTCTTTATAAAGCAGTTCTTCAGCGGGATGTTCATTACTATTGTGATGACGGGGCTGGACCAGGAAATGATGCAAAAGAACCTCAGTTGCCGCAACCTGAAAGATGCGCAGAAAAATATGTTCACATTCAGCGGCGTGCTTGTGCTTGTGAATTTCATTTTCCTCTTCCTCGGGGCAACATTATTCCTTTTTGCTGAATACAAGGGGATCGGCCTGCCTTCCCGTTCCGATGACCTCTTCCCGATGATCGCTATTAACTACCTGGGGCCGGTGGCAGGACTTGTTTTTATCATCGGCCTGATCTCCGCAGCTTATCCCAGTGCCGACGGGGCTCTGACCTCGCTGACCACCTCCTTTTGCATTGACTTTATTGGTCTTCCGAAGAAAGAGAACATAAGTGAAAAACAGAAAGAAAGGATAAGGTATATGGTACATGTTGCTTTTGCCATTATTTTACTTACTGTAATTATCATTTTCAGGGCGATCAACGACAGGGCTGTAATCGACAAGTTATTCACAGTTGCTGGTTATACCTACGGGCCCCTGCTGGGCTTATATTCTTTCGGCCTTTTCTCCCGCAAACCCGTCAGGGATAAACTGGTACCCGTAATCGCACTGATCTCTCCCTGCATTTGTTATTTACTTAGCAGTTATTCGGTGTTGATATTTAATGGTTATAAGTTTGGATTTGAACTCCTGATTCTTAACGGATTTATTACTTTTGCCGGACTGCTGCTGGTCAGCAGGAAGAACTCCTGAACTACCTGATGATCCTTGTATACCGTTAGATCTGGTGAACCAAAACGGTTATCATTTATTTGAAAATCGTAATTGTTAAATCAAAGTTTCTAAATTATCAAAAATGGACAACATAAGATTCAGAGCATTGGAAATGACGATGGGAAGAACGCCTAAGGTTGTAATTTTCCCTGACAAGAAAGCGTCAGATTATTATGGGGAACTTACCTTCAACCGTGCAGCCATGAAGGAATTCCTTACCGAAGAAGCTTATATGGCAGTCAGCAATTCCGTTGAGAAAGGAGAAAAAATCGACCGCAGGATAGCCGACCAGGTTGCAGCAGGCATGAAGGCATGGGCCATCAGCAAGGGGGCCACTCATTATACACATTGGTTCCTTCCACTTACCGGAGCCACTGCCGAGAAGCATGATGCATTTATCAGCCCTGTGGAAGGCGGTGCAGGTATTGAAAAATTCAGGGGCATTGAACTCACCCAGCAGGAGCCTGATGCGTCTAGTTTTCCAAGCGGAGGTATACGTTCCACTTTTGAAGCCAGGGGGTATACTGCCTGGGACCCTTCTTCACCTGCATTCATAATGGATAAGACACTTTGCATCCCCTCCGTTTTTATTTCGTATACAGGAGAAGCACTTGATTATAAAACCCCCTTACTTCGTGCCCTCCATTCAATCGACAAAGCTGCTGTTGAAGTATGCCGGCTTTTTGATGAAGATGTAAGCAAGGTATTTGCAACCCTTGGCTGGGAGCAGGAATATTTTCTGGTTGATAAGGCCTTGTACAGCGCCCGTCCCGACCTGGTGCTTACGGGCCGCACTCTTTTCGGACATTCCTCAGCAAAAGACCAGCAGCTGGAAGATCATTATTTCGGCACCATCCCGCAGAGGGTAATGGCCTTTATGCAGGAATTCGAACTTGAGGCACACCGCCTGGGTATCCCGGTAAAGACAAGGCATAACGAAGTTGCACCTAACCAGTTTGAATGCGCTCCTGTGTTTGAGGAGGCCAACCTGAGTGTCGATCATAACCAGCTGATGATGCACCTGGTAGAAAAGGTCGCAAGCCGCCATAATTTCACAGTTCTCCTCCATGAGAAACCTTTCAGCGGGGTGAACGGATCGGGTAAGCATAACAACTGGTCCCTCGCCACCAATACGAAGGAAAACCTTTTAAGCCCTGGCACCACCTCAAAATCAGAACTTCGTTTCATTACTTTCCTTGTAAATATTGTAAAAGCCGTTCACGATAATGCCGACCTTTTAAGGGCGATTATCGCAACGCCGGGCAACGACCACAGGCTTGGCGCAAACGAAGCGCCTCCGGGAATCATCTCGGTATTCATCGGAGCCCAGCTGACTCACTGGCTGGATACGATTGAGAAAAGTGATAAAAATTTCAAGTTCAGCCTCGACAGCGATACCGGCCTTCTGAAGAATTTCCCGAAAATCCCCGAGATCCTGCTTGATAATACAGACCGTAACAGGACTTCACCTTTCGCCTTCACAGGAAATAAATTTGAATTCAGAGCTGTTGGATCATCGCATTCCTGTGCGCCTGCCATGATCGCATTGAACATGATCGTTGCCGATCAGCTGAACAAATTCCTGAAAGACCTCAATGCGGTCACAGGGAAAAAAGTAAAGCTGGACGATGCCATCCTCACACTTCTGAAAAAATATATTAAGGAGTCGAAAAACATCAGGTTCGAAGGCAACAATTACGGACAGGAATGGCTCAAAGAAGCCGCAAAACGCGGTCTCTCCAACCATAAAACAACCCCCGCCGCATTAAAAGCCCTGGTTCAGAAGAAATTTGTTGACCTTTATGAAAGGACCCAGGTGCTTACTCCCAGGGAGGTACATGCCCGTTTTGAGATAGGGCTTGAAGATTATACCAAGAAGATCCAGATTGAGTCAAGGGTGATTGGCGATCTCGTTTCAAACCATGTAATCCCTGTTGCCATCAGGTACCAGAACATCCTTGTCGATAATGTGAAAGGACTCAAGCAGGTGCTTGACCTTAAGACATACGGCAAGATCTCCCAGAACCAGATGGAACAGATCACCGAAATATCGGAACATATTGACAAGATCATGACTTACGTTAACGAAATGACCGAAGCACGCAAGGTTGCCAACAAGGTTCAGGACCCCGAGGAAAAGGCAGAGTCGTACTGCCACCATGTGCTCCCGTATTTTGATAAGATCCGTTACCATTCCGACAAACTGGAACTGATGGTCGATGATGAAGTCTGGCCATTGCCCAAATACAGAGAACTCTTATTCATTCATTAAGAAAAGTAATATGGAAGCCAAAGGGTTTTTTAATAGGCTGGTTCTGCTGGCGCTGATGCTTTGCAGCACCGTCATTCATGCCCAGATCAACGTGGTGCATATCGACAACAATACCTTCCCCCAAACTAATGAAGGGATATTTTACAGTCTTCCAAGGACGGTTGTCAATGTTACAGTGAAGATCGACAGGATTGAAAATTACCAGGGGCCTTACGCTGATTATGCCCAGCGTTACCTCGGCCTCAAGAATGTGGTTCAGTCGAATACCATTGAATACAGGATAGCCGATATTAACATTTCCACTTCCTTTGAACCGGATCCCGACCAGTATTATTTTGTTGAATTCGGTGATAAGGTTACAAAAGGGGAGAAAACGGGAATGCTCTCGCTTACCGATGCCGGCATCATCCTGGGAACCCTGCCTGTGATTGACACTACTTCGCAGGTTATAAAGCTGATCAATGCTGAAGAACCTCCGTTGGAATATGAAAAAGACGCCTTTGGGGAATTGTTCAGAAATTACGCCGATGTTAGCGTGTTTGAGAAGATTGACACTGTTCGGCGTAAAGTCAATATAGACACCATGACCCTTGAAAGGTCATACCTGAAAAAGACCATGGTAGACAAGTCACCTGAACAAAAAGCCAAGGAAGCTGCGGACTTCCTTACGAAGATCAGGGATAACCGTTTTAACCTGATCACCGGTTTCCAGGAAGTGAACTACAATAAGGAAACCCTGGAATTCATGGATGCCCAGCTTAAAAATCTCGAAAAAGAATACCTGAAGCTGTTCACCGGGGTGAAGATTCATAAGATGATGACCTTTTCATATAAATATATACCCACCCAGAACCAGATCAATACCGAGATCCCCATCCTGAAGTTTAATAAGTCGAAGGGGGTGCAGGACCTGGATGCTGCAGGGGGAGGAAAAATCATTACAATCAGGGTCCAGAGGGTCGGCAATACCAATTCGGTTTCCGCATACCTTCAGAAAGCAGGAAAAGCTTCCAAGTCAAGCGGGTTTTATTACAGGATACCCGAATATGCAAGGGTGACTGTAAAAGTCGGTGACAATACCCAGGAGGAGCAGCAATGCCTTATCAACCAGCTCGGGCTTATTACCAACCTTCCTGCAAGCAAATGGAGAGTGCTTTTCCACAGGGAAACCGGAGGGATCAAAACCCTGGGGATAGAATAATCAGCTTACAGGGCTTTCCTGATCTTTGCAAGTTTTATCAGCAGCTTTTCAATCAGTTCCAGCCTCAGCATGTTGGCTCCATCCGATTTCGCAGTCTCAGGATGAGGATGAGTTTCGATGAATATCCCATCGGCCCCGGCTGCAATCCCTGCACAGGCTATGGTTTCAATAAGATCGGGCCGGCCCCCGGCGACCCCCTCGGCCTGGTTCGGCTGCTGCAACGAATGAGTGACATCCAGTATGACGGGGACCCCGAATTTCTGCATTTCCGGAATGGACCGCATATCAACAATAAGGTCCTGGTATCCGAACGTAGTACCCCTCTCGGTCAGCATGATGTTCTCATTGCCAGTGCTCAGTATCTTTTCAACTGCAAACCTCATGGATGCTGCTGAGGAAAACTGCCCTTTCTTGATGTTGACAGTTTTTTTTGTCCTGCCTGCAGACAGCAGAAGATCGGTTTGCCGGCAAAGGAAAGCAGGGATCTGAAGCACATCAACATATTTGGCTGCAAACGCCGCTTCCTCCTCGGTATGGATATCGGTCAGTGTTGGAATATTAAGCTCCTTACCCACCGAAGCAATGATGCTCATGGCTGTTTCATTGCCTATCCCGGTAAACGAATCAGCCTTCGAGCGGTTTGCTTTTTTGTAGGATGATTTGAAAATGTATGGAATATTCAGCCTTTCACAAATCTGCTGAATATGAGATGCCACTTCAAGTGACATTGTGTCATTTTCAACAACACAAGGCCCCGCAATGAGGAAAAACATCCCCGGGTCAGTTATTTTCAGATTTGATATATTGGTTGGGATCATTTGTTTTTAATTTTTTTCGCTATTTCGCTTTTCGCTATTTCGCTTTTTAATATTTGTATTTCTCCTTCCACAGCGCTTTCAGCCTTGCCCTGATCTCATTCTCCCTCGGGTTGTTCTGGGGTTCGTAAAATTTCAAGCCCCTGAGCTTGTCGGGCAGGAATTCCTGTTCGATAAAATTGTGGTCATAATCATGGGCATATTTGTAATCCTTACCGTATCCTATCTTCTTCATCAGGTTTGTAGGCGCATTCCTGATGTGCAGGGGAACAGGGAGATCGCCTTTTTCCCTGAATGCTTTTTGAGCACTGCGGATGGCAAGGTAGGATGCATTGCTTTTTACCGATGTTGCGAGGTAAATGGCAGTCTGCGAAAGGATCAGGTCGCATTCAGGGTAACCGATCACATCCACTGCCTGGAAACAGGCTGTGGCAAGCAACAATGCGTTGGGATTGGAATTCCCTATGTCCTCCGAAGCAAGGATCAGCATTCGCCTGGCGATGAATTTCGGGTCTTCCCCGGCTTCAATCATCCTGGCAAGCCAGTATACCGCGGCGTTCGGGTCGGATCCGCGAAGCGATTTGATGAATGCCGAAATAACATCATAATGCATCTCGCCGGTCTTATCATACTTCGCAAGGTTCTGCTGTATGATATTTATAGTATTTTCATTAGTTATACTGATGGATTTTTCCCCGCTACCCAGAGTGGTGACTATCAGCTCCAGGGCATTAAGCAATTTGCGGGCATCGCCTCCTGAGATCCTTAGAATCGCATCAGGTTCAGCAACAGTGATCGTGAGACCAAGCTGCTGCTCCAGCCTTTTCCTGCCCTCTTCAAGCAGGCTGAGGAGATGATGTTCCTCCAGGGTTTTCAGGATATAGATCTGGCATCGTGAGAGCAGAGGAGAGATCACTTCGAAGGAGGGATTCTCTGTAGTAGCTCCAATGAAAGTAATGATCCCTTTCTCGACAGCACCAAGCAATGCATCCTGCTGGGATTTGCTGAACCTGTGGATCTCATCAATAAACAGAAAAGGACTGGTCCCGCTTTCCTTTGCTTTTACGATTACCTCCCTCACTTCCTTAACCCCTGAACTAACTGCACTGAGAGTGTAAAACTCCCTTGACAGCTGCATGGAAATAATATAGGCCAGGGTGGTTTTACCAACCCCCGGGGGGCCCCATAACACCATTGAAGGAACATTCCCCGATTCAATGGCCTTCCTGAGAATGGCCCCTGGCCCTACAAGGTGCTCCTGCCCGAGGTATTCCTCAAGTGAATTGGGACGTAATTGTTCTGCAAGCGGTATCAGCATAATAATTCAAAGGTACGATTATGGTATTTAACTGCCTTGAACACCTTTGGAATTGTTCATATCTTAAAAAATGTTAAATTTATTCGGCTGATTTTCAATGGAATAAGTCAAATGTTAAAAAATGTTAAAAAAAAGACGGCTAAATACTTGGAAGGGATGCAATTGTTGACTTATCTTTGCCGGGAATTTCAAAACGAACGAACCAATGAAAAAATTTGCAACATTATTAGTAGTAGGTGCTGTAGCTTTCATGTATGCTTGCGGCCCCAGCGCAAAAGAACTCGAAGAAAAAAGAATTGCTGATTCAATCCGCGTAGCTGACTCATTAGCTATGGTTCAGGCTGAACAGCAGAGGATCTCTGATTCAATTGCAAAGGCAGCTGACGAAAAGAAGAAAGCTGATTCGATTGTGCATCAGGATTCAATCAAGAAACACCTGATCAAGCCGGCTAAGGCTGCTAAAGCTGCTCCTAAAAAAGCAAAGAAGTAATCATTCTTGTTGATAATAAAAAGAGGCTGTCTCAAAAGTTCGAGACAGCCTCTTTTTATTTTTACAGGTTCTTGATCTCGGCAATAAGTTTTTGAAGGGTGGATTTCGCATCCCCGAAGAGCATACTTGTTTTAGGCAGGAAGAAAAGGTTATTCTCGATGGCTGCATATCCTTTGGCCATGCTTCGTTTCATGACGATAGTATTCTTTGCCTCCCACACTTTGATGACCGGCATACCTGCAATAGGGCTTGAAGGATCATCCTCAGCTGCCGGGTTTACTACATCGTTGGCCCCGATGACAATCACCACATCGGTATTGTTCATTTGATTGTTGGCTTCCTCCATTTCAAGGAGTTTCTCATACGCCACGTCGGCTTCGGCAAGTAAAACATTCATATGGCCGGGCATTCGGCCTGCAACAGGATGAATGCCGTATTTGACCTCTACTCCCTTTGAGCCCAGGAGATTTTCAATTTCATGGCAGAGGTGCTGGGCCTGTGCAACCGCCAGCCCGTAACCGGGAACAACCAACACTTTCTGTGAATAGCTGAGTAATACAGCAGCATCGCTGAGCGAAATCTCCTTCACTGTCTTGTCACCCTGGTCCCCGGCTCCTGCTGCACTTCCGCCAAACCCTCCTATGATAACATTCAGGAGTGAACGGTTCATCGCCTTGCACATAAGAATGGTGAGTATGGTCCCTGATGATCCGACAAGAATCCCTCCGGTGAGCATGGCCTGGTTGCTGTAAAGGAAACCTCCCATCGCAGCAGCAACACCTGTAAATGAGTTCAGTAGTGAAATTACAACAGGCATATCCGCACCGCCTATAGGCATTACAAAAGTAACACCGTACAACAGGGCAAGGATGCCAAGGATATAGATCATCAGGTTGCTGTCCTTTTGAGGTGTCATGGTCATGATAAACACCACCATGGCTAAAAGAAGAAAAAGGAAGAACAGGTTGATGTAACGCAACAGGGGCGATTTGATGTCCCCGATACGTTCGTCGAGTTTGCCGAAAGCTATCATGCTTCCTGCGAAAGAGACGCCCCCTATACCAAGTCCAAGCAGGATTGCAAGGGCTTCGCCGCTGATCATGCTGCTTGCATGCGAAGCGGCAAGCATGTTCTGCATTTTGGGAAACTCCATCAACGAAATCAGGGCTGCACAAGCTCCCCCCATACCGTTGAAAAGCGACACCATCTGGGGCATAGCGGTCATTTTAACTTTCATGGCGGCCATCCATCCGACTATGCTGCCGATAGCAAGGGCGGCTACGATCCACCCTATATTCTGTATCCCCTGGTATGTGCCGTCTTCCAGTTTGGTCTTGTGGAAAAGGATGGTGAAGAGTATTGCCAGTCCCATGCCGCCGGCTGCCCAGAGGTTGCCGTTACGTGCTGTATCGGGATGGCTGAGCTTTTTCAATCCCAAGATAAAAAGGATGGAAGCAAGTATGTATGATATCTCGAGAACCGAAATGTAGTCTGAGAATTCAAAAGTCCGGGTTAAGGTTTCCAG
>JBAXBP010000087.1:0-13456 GCA_037141915.1 Bacteroidota bacterium
GAGGGACAATGTGCCTGAAATTCTTGATGTGCCAAAAAGCAAACTGCCTGAAATTGCCGTAAATTGCAGTGGTATAATTTGTAATCTTTATGAGCAAAAAAATTAAATATACTGAGATCGTAAAATATATTCTTTTGTGGATAATTCTCACCCTTTTCTTGTTATATCTAATCTATGATTTCGATACTCCATTTTTACCCCAATTTGTAGGTACACTTGTTGTTACAGGTTTTACGGCCCTTCCTGCATTTTTGTCGACTAAGCTGTTAGTGCCACGGTTTTTATATCGTAAGGCTATAAGAAGGTTCATTGGAGCATTGTTACTGGTTGCTTTTTTCAATACTATACTTACTTATTTTATTGCTGGCGCATTTTATTATGAGTTGAGCGGGAAATCAATATTCAGGAGCATTTCCGTTATTCAATTGCTTTCGGCAGCGTTTTTTATTATCAACTGTATTGTTATTACAGTGAGCAGTGCGATTAAGATAATTATCGACCATTTTGGTATGGAACAGCAACTGTATCAAGTTGAAAGAGAAAAGGTGAGTACAGAACTCGCCTTTTTACGTGCGCAGATCAACCCTCATTTTCTTTTTAATGTCTTGAACACTATTTATTTCCAGATCCAAAAAGAAAACAGCGAAGCACGAAATTCAGTAGAAAAACTTTCGGAGATGCTTCGCTATCAGTTGTATGAATGCACTACCGATATGATTGATATTTCCAGGGAACTTGCTTATATCGAGAATTATGTTGCTGTACAGCAGCTTAGAATGGAGGCCGGCACGGATTTGCAGTTGAAGCTTCCCACAGAAATTGGTTCATTTAAAATTGCACCGCTGCTTATATTACCTCTTGTTGAAAACGCATTTAAGCATATTTCGAATTTTAAAGATTCATCAAAAAACAAACTGTATATTACCATCTATACAGAGCAGGATTCTCAATTTGTAGTAAACGTAGTAAATACATATAATTCGTTGGATCGTACGGAGCAATTGCAAAGATCAAGCGGCCTTGGATTGCAAAATCTTGAACGGAGGCTGACATTATTGTATTCCGGTAAACATTCGCTAACCAAAAAGCGTAATGAAAACATGTATGAAACAATCTTAAAAATTCAATACCATGATTAATTGTCTGGTAGTAGATGATGAACCGATTGCCCGTGAAGGCATAATGGAATATGTTAGACAAATAGATTATTTAAATGCGGTTGCTCAATGTAAAAGTGCGGCTGAGGCTGCGGGTCTGCTGCAAAAACATAAAATTGACCTGATTTTCCTTGAATCCAGTGTGCTGCATGACCTTGGCTGGTTTGCAGCAATCAGTGTTTCCGGGGCTGCCCTTTTTGCCCTGTTACTCCTGCCGCAGCTGCTTTCTGAACGTTTCAGCAGGATCAGGTCTACCGCTACTTCGAATTTTATTGACCGCCTGGGGAGCATAGCATATGAGAAGAATGCAGCATTGCTGGTCCTGCTCGGGCTGCTTACCTTTACCAGCATCTTCTTTTACAGGAAAGCCGGTTTTGAAACAGACATGAATACCCTGAATTATATGGAACCCCCACTGAGAAAAGCAGGGGAAACCCTTGACAGCATATCCAGCGGGAAATTCAAAAACATTTACATTGTTGCTACAGGTTCAGATCTTGAAAAAGCCCTGAGACTGAATGAAAAGGTACAGGTCCAGCTGAACCGGCTGATTCAAAATAAACAGGTTTCAAATGTTTCGGGGATACGCACACTTCTTTTTTCAGATTCCCTTACGGATTTGCGTTTGAAAAGATGGGAAAGCTTTTTCACAGCCGACAGGTCAAAGAAGATCACCGGTGCCATAGGGATAGCTGCAAACAAAACCGGCTTCAGGCCCGGGGCTTTTGATGGCTTCGGCATTGTGCTGCAAAAAAAATATACCGCGCCCGGTGAAAAGTATAAGGCAGGGTTGGTGAATGCCCTGTTTTCGGAGTTCATCAATGATCAGCCCGGCCTTTCAATGATCAGCAGCATTGCAAGGGTCAGCCCCGGGAATATTGATAAGGTTTACCAGGCGTTCAGGAACCAGCCGGGGGTTGTGATTTTTGACAGGCAGAAATTAACCACACAGTTTGTTTCAAGGGTCAGGCAGGATTTCGACCGCCTGGTTTTGCTGTCAATGCTTTTTGTAAGCCTGTTACTGTGGATATCATTCGGACGGATTGAAATAGCTTTGTTCACAGCTGTCCCCATGTATCTTTCCTGGCTGATTACCCTCGGATTCATGGGTGCCACGGGAATACGGTTCAATATTTTCAACATCATCATATCCTCCTTTATTTTCGGCCTGGGTGTCGATTACAGCATACTGATGATGAGGGGAATCATGCAGGATTATAAATACCAAACGTTTAATATTTCATCTTACCGGGTCTCCATTATACTTTCATCCGCAACGACACTGTTCGGGGTAGCAGCACTGTTTACGGCAAAGCACCCGGCATTGAACTCCATCGCACTGATCTCGGTATTCGGTATCCTTGTTCTCGTAGTGATATCTTTTTCAATACAGCCCCTGCTTACTGGCTGGTTCATTACATCCAGGCTGAAAAGGAATAAGTTCCCGATAACTGCAAGGATTTTTATAAAGACAATGATCACCTGGTTCAATATCGTATTCATCGCTTTCATCCTTGCAGTCCTGGGATCATTGCTGTATTTCCTTCTGCCGGTAAAACGAAGCTGGAAGGAAAACCTGTTTCACAGGATGTTCTGCAGTCTTTCAAAGTTTTACATATTCATTACTTTCTCTGACAAGAAGCTGTATAACCCTTACTATGAGGACTTCAGCAAACCCGCAGTGATCATCAGCAATCACCAGTCGCTTATTGAAACACCCGCAATGCTGAGGCTTTATCCCAGGATCATCATTCTTACCACAACCTGGGTTTATAATTCCCCTGTATTCGGGCCTATTGCAAGGCTTTCCAGCTTTTATAATGTAGATAACGGACTGGATTCAATCATGGATAAACTAAGGGTCAAAGTAAGTGAAGGATATTCCATACTCATATTCCCTGAAGCCCACCGTTCATCCGATCACAGGATTCAGAGGTTTCACAGGGGGGCTTTTTACCTGGCAGAGCAACTCCGCATTGATATCCTCCCGGTAATGATGTTCGGAAGCGGTGATTTTCTTCCAAAAGGTGCATTCTGGGGAAGACCGAACAGTTTCAGGCAAAAGATCTTTAAACGCATTTCTTTTGACGATAAATCGTACGGAACGGATTCAAGGGAAAAGACAAAAGCAATCCGGCAGTTTTTCATCCGGGAATATGAACGTTTTACTGCGGATGAAGGCAGCGCATCCTATTACCGAAGGAAGCTTTGCCTGAACTATGTGTATAAGGGACCTGTGCTTGAATGGTATACCAAGATCAAACTAAGGCTGGAGAAGAACTATCAGCTAATGGCAGGCATTGTGCCGCGCCAGGGCAGTATCCTTGACCTTGGCTGCGGATATGGGATAATGAGCCATATGCTTGCGCTTACTTCCCCCGCAAGGGAAATATGCGGGATAGATTATGATGAAGAAAAAATAAAGGTTGCATCTTCAGGCTTCCTTAACTCACCCAGGCTGCATTTTGAGGCTGCAGATATCAGGTCATATAATATTACGCCTCATGACTGTATTATACTGAGTGATGTCTTGCATTATCTTCCCGGCAAGGAACAGGAAATCCTGCTGCTGAAATGCATGGGGAACATTAATCCGGGAGGATTCATCATCATCCGTGATGCAGATTCGAATCGTGAGACAGGTCATTCACGGTCCAGGCTTACCGAGCTATTCTCTACAGGCATGAGGTTTAACAAGACTTATGATGAGTCACTCTCACTGCATTTTCTTTCAACAGGGGAAGTTGAACGGATTGCAGGCATGGCCGGGTTTGTTACGGAGATACTGGATTCAAAGACATACAGCTCGAACACTTATTATCGTCTGAAAAAACAGCAGGATTCATGAACCGCTATGATGTCATTATAATCGGCTCAGGGCTTGGGAGTTTGCTTTGCGGCTATATTTTAAGCAAGGAAGGCTTCAATATATGCATTCTTGAAAAGCAGGCCATACCGGGAGGCTGCCTTCAGAGTTTCAGCAGGGGCGGGAATTCATTTGACACAGGGATACATTATATAGGTAGCATGCTGCCGGGACAGACCCTTCACTCCTACTGGAAATATTTCGGACTTTCAGATGCCCTGGACCTTGAGCGGATGAATGAGGATTGTTTCGACATGGTCTCGTTTGAGGGCAGGGATTATAAATTCGCCCAGGGTTTTGACAGGTTCACGGGCTCACTGGCTGGGCAGTTCCCGGGATCCGGAGAATTCCTTGACCGCTATGTTAAAGCCCTGAAAGAAACAGTGTCGGCATTTCCTTTATATAATCTTGAACTTACCGACAAAATGACAAAAACCACCTGGATGGGAACCAATGCATGGGATTTCATGAGTGAAATGGCAGGCAACCATCCCGGAAATCAAAAGCTTTTACAGGTATTGTCAGGGAATAATTTTTTATATGCCGGGCGAAAATCAACGACTCCCTGGCACCAGTATGCGCTGATCAACCATTCCTTCATAAGCAGCTCCTGGAGACTGAGACAAGGGAGCACCCAGATCACAGAACTCCTGGTGGCTGGAATAATTGCCAACGGAGGCACATTGCATACAAGAAAAGAGGTAAGGAAAATATCATCCCTGAAAAATAAATTCCAGGTTGAGACTGCCACCCATGAGAATTTTGTTGCAGGGCGCGTCATTGCAGGTATCCACCCTCAAAGGGCCATCTCCCTGCTTGAACCTGAAATGGTTAAAAAATCATTTCGCTCAAGGATAGTGAGCATGGAGAATACTGTATCATCGTTCTGTTTATATCTCGGCCTCAAACCCGGTAGCTTTCCGTACCTTGACCACAATCTTTATTATCACTGCTCCCATGATGTTTGGACTGATTCAGAAAGGAAGGCAGTAGACTGGCCCGGGATGTATTTCCTTTACACGCCTGCTGCAGCAAGGCAAGGCGAACATTCATCAGCGGTTTGCATTCTCTCATACATGGAATTCGATGAAGTAAAAAAATGGGAAAACACGTCCACAGGCCGGAGAGGAAGTGATTATAAAGCATTTAAAGAAGAAAGAGCATTAAAATTATTAGAGCTGGTTGAAAGAAAATTCCCGGGACTTCGTTCTTATAAAGAAACAATGGAAATTTCCACCCCTTTGACCTGGCGGGATTACACAGGAACCCCCGAAGGTTCCATGTACGGGATCAGGAAGGAATCTGGAAATCACCTAAGGACCATGATATTGCCGCATACTAAGATACAGGGATTTTACTTTACAGGCCAGAACCTGAACATGCACGGCGCCCCTGGTGTAACCATAGGAGCTGTAATGACCTGCGCTGAAATTCTCGGGCTTGAATACCTGTTTAATAAAATAAGGGATGCAGGATAAACGATATCTGCCACGTAATAAAAGATGGCTGGCTTTTTTCATCCTGGCAGCCCTGGTGCTGCTCCTTTGGTCCTGGTTCAGGATTTCTATCATCATTTCTCCTCCCCCGGTCACTGACCGCTCTGCAGATACATTAACCGTCAGCTGCATGCCCGGCGGTGACAGCCGCTGCGGGCAGTCCTGGCTTAAGAAGGATACTTCAGGTCTCTGGCTGATGTACCTGAAAGGAAATCCCTATGAACGAGGTGTTGCTAACGGCAAACTGGCCAAAACACTGATATATCGGCAGGAGAAAGCTTTTGTAGACCAGATCAGGAAGATGATCCCTTCGGATTTCTACCTGCATTTCCTCAAATATTTCATTTACTGGTTCAACCGCGATCTCGATAAGTATGTCTCCCTTGAAACCAGGCAGGAAATTTACGGCATAAGCAACAGCGCAAACCCTGAATTTGCCTTTATAGGAAGCAATTACCAGAGGATGCTGAACTATCATTCGGCCCATGATATAGGGCATGCGCTTGAGCAACTGAGCCTTGTCGGATGCACATCATTCGGCGCCTGGGGAAATTCAACCGATGACGGAAACCTGATCGTAGGCAGGAATTTTGATTTTTACATGGGCGACGAATTTGCCAGGAACAAGATCATCTGTTTCGAGCAACCCGATACCGGCCATGCCTTCATGATGGTGACCTGGGGAGGCATGACAGGCGCTGTTTCTGGGATGAATGAAGAAGGTCTGACAGTAACAATAAACGCTGCACGCTCAAAGATCCCGTTCTCGGCCCGTATGCCGATTTCACTGCTTGCAAGGGAAATACTGCAGTATGCCTCAGATATTGACCAGGCATATGCCATTGCAGGAAAACGCCTCACTTTTATTTCAGAATCTCTGCTTATAGGCTCGGATAAAGACGGAAGGGCTGCAATTATCGAAAAATCGCCATATCACACAACCCTGTTTGAGTCCAAAGGGACCAGCATTCTTTGCGCGAATCATTTTCAATCACCTGAATTCGCTTCGGATCCGATGAATATCGAAAACATCAGGGAGAATGCTTCATCATACAGGTTCAGGAGGCTGCAGGAAGATATCTGCAGGGAATCCCCGTTAACTGTTGCAAAAGCCGCCTCAATATTACGAGACCGTGAGGGCCTGAATGGTGCCGACATCGGAATGGGGAATGAAAAAGCAATGAACCAGCTTATTGCCCATCACTCGGTTATATTCAGCCCTTCAAAACGTCGGGTATGGGTTTCGACAGGTCCCTGGCAGCTGGGTGCTTTTAAATGCTTCGACCTGAGAAAAATTTTTCATAATTTTGCAGCTCCGGGTAAAGGGGTGGAAATTGATGACAACGTGAAGGATATCCCGCCCGATGCTTTCCTGGAGTCAGCCGGATACAGAGCTTTTATTGAGTTCGGGGCTATGAGGAAGGTCCTTCATGAATGTATCAACCAGGGCAGGGCTCTGCCTGTTGAAAGTTCTTTTATTCCTGAGTTTATTCATACCAATCCAAGGTACTATGAATCCTGGTTCCTTGTCGCTGAATACTATTTTATGCGGAAAGATCGGGAGAAGGCCCGTTCGTATTATTACCACGCCCTGGGATGTGAGGTGCCACGCTGGAATGAAAAACAAAAGATCATCAGTCGTATTGCCGAATGCAATACGGGATCAAAAAAGTATTAAGCCGGTTTTAAACGGCTGTATCATGCATGAAACAAAGGATGCATGACATTGAAGGATTAATTTTAGAGAAGATGAAGTTCAAACTTATATATCCCCGCTGGGAAAAACTGGAAGGTCAGACAATCTTTAACCTCCCGCCCCATGGCCCCGTAGTCATGGCAGCTGCGGTACCTGACCATGTGGAAATAGATTTTACCGATGAAAACGTTGAAGACCTGATTATTGACGACAACGTTGATTTTGTTGGTATCTCGATGATGCTTACCACCCAGGTGAAACGCGGATGGGAAATTGCGGATCAGTACCGCAAACTTGGCAAGAAAGTTATTTTTGGAGGAATCTCCACGATGCTGCATGCCGAAGAGACCATGATGCATGCTGATTCGATATTCCTCGGCGAAGTGGAAGGCCGGCTGGATGACGTTTTTGCAGATTTCGGGAAAAACGAACTGAAAAAAATATACAACTTTCTCAGCAAGCCTCCCGATATGAGCCTGATCGGGCCCGCTAACCGGAATATTCTGAAAAAAGACCTGTATTATCATAAAGGCTTCAGGATGGTCGACCTGTTCCATGCCTCCAGAGGATGCATCTACGACTGCTATCCCTGTGCGGTAAGGTACCTTGGAGGCCGCGGTTTCAGACCCCGCCCGATCGATAAGGTTGTGGAAGAGCTATCACAGCTCGACAACAACCGTTTGTTCATTGTCGACAATTCACTGGCCCTAGACACAAACTGGGAAAAAGAACTTTTTAAAGCCATGATCCCCCTGAAAAAGAAATGGGTCAGCCATACTATTGAAGACAAGGATGAAGTGCTCGACCTTGCCGCCCAGGCCGGCGCCTGGTATGTTTACCAGGCTGTGTTCGACACATCCGATTATATCCGCAACCGTATAAAACAATACCACGATTACGGCATTGCCGTTGAAGGCACCATTTTACTCGGACTTGACAACCAGACAGAAGATGATATCAAACGCCTCGTCGATTTTCTTCTTGAGATCAATCTTGATCTTGCCGAGTTCACCGTACTGGCGCCTTTCCCTCACACCAAGGCATACAGCGACCTTCTTAAACAGAACCGTATATTCGACAAGGACTGGAATCATTACAATGCGGGCAAAGTCGTATATCAGCCCAAACATATGAGCCCGGAAAGGCTTACCGAACTGTATCATTATGCATGGGATACCTTTTACAAGGATGAGCCCCAGACCATGAAGATGTTCAATCTTATTAACAAGGTAATGTCAAAGGAACTCAGCGACGGTACGTATAGACCCCGCCGCAGGGACCTTGCCAACCTCAGCTTCGGAAAACAAATCACGGATATAGTATAAACAATAATTTCGCTTTTTGCCTTTCGCTTTTATATTATGGAAATTAACCCGGCCTTCGACAAATACATGGATCACTATTTTGACTACCTCGGGTTCTGGGACAGCCCGTCGAAATGCGGTCTTAAGCTGGTTAAGCGAAACGATGGGAAAACCCTTGCCATAGCTACTGAAATATACCGTCAGAACCCCGGGACACCCATAACGGAGGTCATTGCACCACTTGCTACCCAAATCCTTAAGACCAGCAAGGAAACTCCCGGCAACTTCATCTTCATTGAACATACTCCCAACCTGGGAAGCAAGCTCTCCTTTTACGGCGAGACCTTCGACAGGGTTGAATTTGAATGGGATGGCGAAAGTTTTTCAAACCCGGTTTGGACAAGGCTTACAAATGAGCAGGTCGATGGGATGATGGAAGGATTATGAGCAGTTCCCCCAACGCCCCCCCCTATCTCATGGTAAAAGCCCTCGGCAGCTTCAGAAGCATACTGCTGAAGCTTTATCGCAGGCTGTTCCCTGGCTCCGTGGTCCTTTATGAACAGTTCCAGTCATTCTGGCTCCTCCAACCCCTGTATATTGCTGCAGAACTGGATATTGCAGGATACATTAAAGAAGGGCCCCTTTCGGTAGAAGACCTTGCAATAAAAACAAATACCCAAACTGAGTCCCTGTACCGCGTGCTCAGGGCCCTGGCCTCCGAAGGAATATTCACTGAGCTTCCCGGCAGGAAGTTCAAGCTTAACAGCACATCAAGAGCTTTGCTTGAGGGGAACGGCTCGATGCGCAATATGATCATCCACCACCTGGGAACTATCAACTGGTCGGCAAGCGGCAACCTCATGCATACTGTAAAAACCGGTGAGAATGCATTTAAAGGCCTGTTCGGAATGAACATATACCCTTTCCTGCAGGAACATCCTGAAAATATGCAGTGTTTCGAAAAGTCCATGTCGGAATTATCCGAACTTGCCCTGTATCCGGTTCTATCACGTTACGATTTCTCAAAATGCAGGACTGTCGCCGATATCGGGGGCGGAGTTGGATTGCTTCTCTCAAAGATCCTTGAAAAATACCCATCACTCCAAGGCCGGCTTTTCGATTTGCCCGAAAATGCCGGGAAAGCTGCAGAATACATTGAATCATGCGGACTGGGCGGGAGGATGAGCTTTGTCCCCGGTAGCTTCCTTGAACCTTTCAGTCTGGAGGCCGATGTTTACCTGATGAAAAATGTTCTGCACAACTGGGATGATGAGCAATGCATCATTATACTTGAAAACCTTAAAGTCTCTATGGGAATAAATGCAAAACTGCTGATCCTGGAGATGGTTGTGCCGGGTCCGGGAATAGCATCCTATGCGAAAATGGTCGATGTCCAGATGCTGACGGCTATGCCCGGAGGAAAAGAAAGGACGAAGGAGGAATTTACAAGGCTGCTGCGGAAGTCAGGATTCAAACTAACAAAGCTGATACCTACTGTTGCCCCCCTTTCAATCCTGGAAACAGTCCCGGAATAAAAAATATATCTTTGCCCTGTGAACAAACTGCTGTTTTCGGCTAAAAAAGAAGTGCTCATCATTATCCGGGATGTTCCAGGCCTTCTCATACTGTTCCTGATGCCGGTCATCCTTATGACCGTGGTGATCCTTGCCCAGGAATATACCCTTAAGAACGAGCTGGGCAGGACAAGGCTCCTTGTTATAGATGAGAGCCACTCTGCATTTTCAGCTGCATTGAGGGAGAACCTGGTTAAGAGCGGATTTTTTGATGCCGACACGAGTATCCGGGGAATCCCGCTTACAAAAGAACATGCTTCGGAACTCATAAATACAGGGAAGTATCCTGTCGGCATTTATATCGGCCCCGGGGATTCTGCCCTTGAGATCATTTCCGATCCAGCCCTTTCGGGCCCCTACAGGAATAACCTTGTCGCTCCCCTGAAATACCTTATCAGGGGAACCCAGACAAGGAACGTCGTTGAGAACATGCTTGCAATGTCGGCAGGTGAAATGAAACCCCTGATCGACAAAACCGTCGAAGAATCCATCAGCAGGCTCCCTGCCGTAAAAGATTCGTATGCAGGGTCAGCCAAGTCTGAAATAAGACCCACGGCAATGCAGAACATAGTACCGGGCTTCATCCTGTTTGCAATGTTTTTCATAGTAATACCTCTGGCAGCAAGCATCATCAGTGAAAAAAACGAAGGTGCATTCAGGAGGCTGCGCACCCTCCCTGTCGGTTTCGGGATCATTCTCGGATCGAAAGTCCTGGTGTATTTCATTGTTTGCCTGGTCCAGTTCTTCCTCATGATGCTGGTAGGGCTTTGGGTATTTCCGAACTTCCTCGGGTTGCCCCAATTACAGATCGGCAACAACGCAGGGGCAATACTTTTTGCAACGGCCGCATCCTCCCTGGCTGCAATAGGCTTCGGCATACTTGTCGGTTCAGCTGCAGAAACCATGGCTCAGGCCTCACTGTTCGGATCGGTGATGGTTGTGCTCCTGGGGGTGATCAGCGGCACTTTCCTCCCTGTTCACGTAATGCCCGCAGTAATCCGGGACATAAGCCTGATTTCCCCTATGCGCTGGGGGATTGACAATTACCTTGATGTTTTCATCCGTGGAGGAGGAATCATGACCATTTTACCCAGAAGCCTGCTGCTCATATTCTTTTTCATTTTTGCAATGATCAGCAGCATTTATATTTTTGCAAGGCGGAAAAGCTGAGCCTCAAACAGGAGATATGAAAGAAAAGGACGGATATGCTGAATGCCCAGAGCAACAGGTAATACTGTATGTTGAGAAGGAAGACGGGAAGTATGAAGCAATGCAGACAGGTTCCTACATTTCGGCCAATTACCTGGACGATTATTTTTTCAAGCGGAACAACCTTGAAAAGACCTTGGATGAGAAGATGAGAAAGGGCGAGATCAATGCGATTGAATATTATATGGTTCTCGAAGACCTGACCATCTCGGAACTTGCTGCAAGGGCCGGGCTGATGAAATGGATAGTAAAGAGACATCTCAAACCCGGCAATTTTTCCGGGATCCCGGAATCAGCATTGAAAAAATATTCTGTTGTTTTTAATATCACGGTGGATGAGATCCTGAAAAGGCAGGCAGGAAACAGAAAATAAACGAATGATCATAGAGAATTTTCAACATAGAATGGCAGCCCACTGCGAATCGGGCTCCATCACTTCCTTACTTATCCATGCCGGCATGAAGATAACTGAACCCATGGTGTTCGGTATCTCAAGCGGGATCTTTTTCGGTTATTTCCATAAAATGAAATCATTTGCCTTCCCGACCTTCATCGTCAGGAACAAACCCGGGCAGATGAGGCGGAACCTCGAGAAAAGAACAGGCGTAAGGTTTTATTCAAAGGATTTCAAAAACGCCGCAGCCGGTCAGGAAGCGCTGGACAACCTTATCAATAAAGGAATCCCGACAGCTGTCCAGGTTGACATGTTCTACCTGGATTATGTACCATCCTGGGAACGTGTCCACATCAATGTACACTTCCTGGTCGTTATCGGAAAAGAAGGGGATGTATACAAAGTAAGCGACAGCTATTTCCCCGGGGTGGTTGACCTTCCTGTATCTTCAATGAATACGGCCAGGTTCGCCCAGGGGAGCATGTCTCCGAAAGGGTTTCTATTCTACCCCAAATATGTTCCGGCTTCGTTTGATTACCAAAAGGCAATCCGCAAAGGAATAAAAAAGGCATGTTTTTATATGCTGAGCCTCCCTATTCCTTTCCTGGGAATTAAAGGGATCAGAATGTTTGCCAGGAAAATAACCGATTGGCCTTCCCTTGCCAGGGATACTGAACATCTTTCGCATGAAGTGATGAAGATCAACATCCTGCTTGAGGACCAGGGAACCGGTGGAGCCGGGTTCAGGTTCATGTATGCCACTTTCCTTCAGCAGGCAGCGGAAATGGCCGGAAGACCTGAGTTGAAAAGTTTTGCCGGTGAACTGATGGAGATAGGCGACGGCTGGAGGGAATTTTCACTGTTTGCTGCAAGAATCGGAAAGAGCCGGGACCTTGGGGCCGATAAATTCAAACAATTAAGTATGCTGCTTAACCAGCGGGCCGATAAAGAAGAGTCATTCTTTAAAAGATTATCAAAAGCTATACACTAATACTGACGTAATGAACAAGGTGACGGAAGAATTGAGGACGGAGATCAAGAATCTCATTATGGAAACACTTGGAATATCAGGTGTCAGGCCTCAAGAAATTGATAATGCCAAGCCCCTTTTTGGTGGGGAAAATGCACTGACACTGGATTCTGTCGATGCCCTTGAGATAATCATGGCCATACAGCGAAAATACAATCTCAGGATAGCAGACCAGAACCTTGCCCGTTCAGTAATACAATCAATTGACAGCATTGCCGAATTCCTGGTTGCTGAGAGAGAAAAAACTGTTTGACACATAATCCCTGAAGAATACTTACCTCATCGCCGGAACGAAAAACAGGCGATTATGTCTGAATAAAAAGAGTAAATGGTATCAAGTTATTATTTCTGATATCTTTATAACTTTGTACTATTCAAGGAACATGAACTTAAACATAAATCATTTGCCATGAAAATATCAATAATTGCCTTGTCATTTTTACTTCTAGCAAGCATAGTTTATTCACAGGATCAACCCACTCAGACTCAAACACAGCCTGCACAGGTGCAACCCCTGCAGCCCCAGACTCCTCAGAAAGCGATGCCTAATCATATCACCAGCGGGTTCTATCTTAAGCTCGGGGGCTCTTTCCCTATGGGGAATTTTACTAATAATCAAAAATTTACATATACCGATAATACAAATACGCAACGGAGTCTTACATTCAACCACGGAAAGTTCGGAGGTGTTTTGGAAATGGGATTTCTGATTTACCTTGGCCCTGCTTTC
>JBAXBP010000088.1:0-13291 GCA_037141915.1 Bacteroidota bacterium
CGGAGAATTTAAGCTGTGTTTTAAGGGCAACTGCAAGCGGACTGATACTGTCATATATATAATAGTTCCCGAACATTGCCAGGCTGATAAAGATCAGGACGATCCAGCGCAAGGCTGCGGGTGGTTCTTTTTTTATCGTTAATGTCTGTGTCATTGACTGAGTGGTTTTGTTTTTATTTTAATCTCCCTTGCCATGTCCCCTTGTGTTTGGTCCATTTTCTCCGGCCCCAAAAGTAATACAAATCATGACATGAACTCATCTCATGGTTATTTGCCGGGCCCGGGCCCAGGGCAGGATATTTTTATTAAACCCGCAGGGCATGCGAATTTCCCGGGTTACTGCAGTCGGGACAAGAGACAGTGTAAATTTCCATACCTTTGTATTGGGTAAAACAACCCCGATGAGAGCTAATATAATCTTACTCAGTTCAGTGATATTGCTGATGTATTCTGCCCTTACAATGGCCGGCCCGACAGCTCCCGTTTATTCGGCAGATATCATCAGGATGGATTTTGAATCGTTACCTGATTTTTCACTGAATCTTGGCCCATGGATCAGTGCCGATCTTGACCATCATCCAACGTACGGCATACAAAACCATTCCTTCCCGAATGATACAGTGGCTAAAGCATTCATGTGTTTTAATCCTTCGGCTGTAACGCCACCTATGGGCGATTCGGCACCCTCGAGTTTTACTGCCATCTCTGGTTCACAGGCCCTTAGGGCCCCGCTTGCATGGACTAAAAAAACCATAGATCTGTCAGGGTTTAAGAACCAGGATGTCTACCTCGCTGTTCAGTGTGTCTCAAATGACCATTTTATTTTTATGGTGGATGACATCCAGATAATCACTAACTCTTCAGGTGCATTTCCTTCCTCGGCTTCCCTGGATTTTGAGCAGCTTGCGAATTTTACACTGGATCTTTCTCCATGGTTGACCGTTGACGTCAACGGGGGCGCGACATACACCATGGTGAGCGGGAGCACCCAGATTGTCTTCCCTCACAGCGGGCAGCCAATGTCGTATATATGTTTCAACCCGGCAGCAACTGTGCCTGCCGAACAGTTCATGAAACCACATTCAGGGCTTAAACTCGGCTGCTGCTTTTCGTCCATGCCACCCAGGAACCCCAACAATAAATGGCTGATCTCTCCCCGCCTCACTCTCGGGACAAGCTCAATTCTTGATCTATGGGTGATGACCTATGACCCCAAATACATGGAAAGTTATAATATTGCGGTTTCCGTCACCGACGCTGACCCTACCAGTTTCGTGAATCTTAAAACCACTCCTGATACGGCGCCTGCTGCCTGGACCCACCGTTACTATGACCTGAAGGATTATAATAATAAAACGGTGTATGTAGCCATTCAATGTATCTCCGATGACAAGTTCATTTTCATGGTCGACGATATCCGAATCACTTCCATTGAAGGTATTGAAGACGATCATGAAAATTTCAGGCTGTCGGTTTATCCCAATCCTGCCCGTGGGTTTATTTATTTCGCTTCTTCACTGCCCGCCGGAACACCGCTAAGGATAAGGCTGGTCAATATGACAGGGGCAGTAAAATGCAACCGGGAATTTGACGGCAGCCCCGGAACCGGGGTCATGGATGTTCATGATCTCAGCCCGGGACTTTACACCCTGCTTGCCGAAGCCGGAGGCAGGATCTCGGTTCAGAAAATCATTATCCAGTAAAAACGATTCACATGAAAAATACAAGCTTACGTATAGGTTTCCTTTTTGCAGTCATGCTCTTCTTAGTTCCCGTTTTGTCCCAGGGGCAGCACCAGGCCGGTGGCGTCCCTCTAAGCTACGGCAGGGCGCTGAAAGCAGGAAATGTGCAGACTATCGAAGTACCTGCACCTTCATCAGAAGCCATCAGCAAAATTGAAAACGGGCCAAAGTTCCCCTTGAGTTTTGCCATTAATATCCCTCTTGATCTTTCTGTTGAAAATTCGGGAAATACCGAAATCCTGCAGGATGGGATGAGGGTGTGGAGACTTTGTATCCGTTCTTCTTCTGCCACGGGGCTCATACTCTATTTCGACCGTTTTAAACTCCCTGCTAACGCAAAGTTTTTTGTTTATAATCCCCAAAGGACACAGCTTTTCGGAGCCTATACATCGGCCAATAATAATTCATTCGGAACCTTTGCATGTCCGCTGCTTTCAGGCGAGGCAGTGGTGCTGGAATACAATTCACCTGCTTCAATTCCCCTGCCCGAAATTCATGTTTCGGAGCTGGCGTATGCCTTCAGGGGATTTGGAAACAACGAGCCCGAAGATCCTTCAACGGGAGCAGGACCTTGCGAGGTCAATGTGAAATGTTCAGAAGGCAATAACTGGGAAAAGCAAATCAGGGGAGTCGTAAAAATTGTCGCAAAAGACAGCAATGGCGTTAACTGGCTTTGTTCAGGCTCTATGATTAACAATACCAGTAACGATGGTGCTCCTTACCTGCTCACCGCCTATCATTGCGGCATCAAGTCCCGCCCTGTAGACAGGAGCCAGTGGCTATTCTATTTTAATTACCAGATGCCGGGATGCCCCAATTCGACTGCCCCGACACCGGGCTCATTGCTCGGGGCAACATTGTTAGCTCACGGCGGGGCTTATGACAAGGGAGGTTCTGATTTCTACCTTGTAAAACTAAACGAAAGCATTCCCGATTCGTTCAATATCTATTATAACGGCTGGAACCGGGAGGATGTCTCAAGCCCTAACGGGGTGGGAATTCATCATCCCTGGGGAGATGTGAAAAAGGTATCCACGTATACTTCACCCACTCAGGCTTCGACATACTCGGGTAACCCGAATCCCTGTTACTGGATGGTTTACTGGCATTATACGGTCAGTGGCCATGGGGTGACAGAGCCGGGTTCTTCGGGTTCCCCTCTTTTCAACAGCAGCGGACAGATCATGGGAACCCTTACAGGGGGGTACTCCGACTGCGACACCGGCTCCATAAACCTTGAAGATTATTACGGGATGTTCTCATGGCATTGGGACAAGAACGGCACTGATTCAGCAAGTGTACTTAAATACTGGCTTGATCCCAACAATACAGGCGCAACGAAGATCGGGGGCTGGGCTCTGGGTGTGAATAACATTGCGGGTAGTGAAGCTTCTGCAAAACTCTATCCAAACCCGGCAAGGGATTTTGCGGATGTCAGCATTGAAAATGGAAGCATTATCCGCGAAGGAATAAGCATCAGCATTCTTGACATGCTGGGTAACCCTGTCAGGATTTCCGCCATATCAGAAACATCAGGGGGGAATTTTAAACTTGACCTTCGGTCGCTTGCTCCGGGTGTTTATTTTGTTGTCATTTCGGGCGGGAATTACCGTAAAAGCCTGAAACTCGTAAAATTATAATGCATTGACTGAACAATCAGACATGTTTCAAATCATACGACAATCCCAATCTCCGGAATTTGAAACAATAACCTCAAAAGTTATTTCGGGGGAGCCTCTGAGCCCTTCCGAAGGCATCTTTTTATTCGAGAAAGGAGAGCTGGGTTACCTGGGAATACTTGCCGATGCCGTGCGAAATAAATTCAACGGCAACAAAGCCTGGTTTATCAGGAATTTCCATATCGAGCCTACCAACATCTGCGTTAACCGTTGCAGGTTTTGCTCGTTCTCTCATCATTTCAGCCCTTCAAAATGGGAGCTTTCGGTGGATGAGATTCTCGAAAAAGTCGACAGCCAGGACCAAAATGTTAGAGAGATTCATATCACTGGGGCCGTCCATCCAGGGAGGGATATTGTCTATTACGGTGACCTGCTTAGAAAGATCAGGGCCCGCCGGCCGGGTCTGCACATCAAAGCCTATTCGGCGGTGGAACTGGATTATATGATTAAAAAAAGCGGCATGAGTGTTAAAACCGGCCTGAAATACCTGAAAGAATGCGGGCTGGATTCGGTACCGGGTGGCGGTGCCGAAATTTTTGACGAAACGATCCGTGATACGATTTGCGGGATGAAGACCAGTTCAAACGACTGGCTGGAGATCCACCGTTCGGCCCATGAGCTCGGACTGGGGTCCAATGCCACTATGCTTTACGGGCACTTAGAAACCTATGCCCATCGCATCGACCACCTGGAAAGGCTAAGGCAGCTGCAGGATATTACGAAAGGCTTTAACGCTTTCATCCCTCTGAAATTCCACAGTTCAAACAATGAGATGAAAGATGTACGTGAAGTTTCGGTGACAGAGGATATGAAAATGTACGCAGTTTCAAGGGTTTATCTCCATAACTTTCCTCATGTCAAAGCCTATTGGCCTGCGCTTGGCCGTAAAATGGCACAGGTCTCGCTTTCCTTTGGTGTGGATGATATGGACGGGACAATCAACGATTCAACCCGCATCTATTCTCTTGCCGGGGCTGAAGAACAGAGCCCCGTGATGACAGTTTCGCGAATGAAAGAACTTATTGAAGAAGCCGGGAGGGAGCCAGTGGAAAGGGATTCTTTATACAGACCGGTTATCTAACTCTTTTTTCATTATTTCATGTATCATTAAACTGACTTCCTTGGGATCTTTCCCCTGGATTACTTTAAAAGGAACTGGAGGGAGTACTTTCACCAGGAGGTTGTGGTTCTTGTTAACCAGGAAGCCTCCTTTCCTGATTGCCTTGAAAGTCCCGCTGATCACGATAGGCAGAATCGGCCGGCCCTGCTCAATTGCAAGATGAAAAGCCCCTGTTTTGAATGCCTGCAGTTTGCCATCCTTCGACCTTGTCCCCTCAGGGAAGATCATCAGGGAAGCCCCTGACCTCAGCGCCTTCGCAGCTTTTATCATCATTGACCGCATGCTGCCTTTATTTGCCCTGTCAACTGAAATATAATGGTTCAGCCACATATTCCAGCCAATGAACGGGATATAATACAAAGATTTTTTTGCAATCCATTTATAATTGGTTCGGAGCAGGTAAAGTATGAGAATGTCGGCTCCCGACTGGTGATTTGAAACCATGACGTAAGTTTCTTTCTTATCGATGTTCTCACTTCCACTGATACTGGTCTTCCACATAAAATTTGCCTTAAGCACGATGAAGGACCAGTAACAACTGAATTTATGCATTACAACAAGCTTCCTGTCGAATGGGTATGTAAGCAGGAACAGTACTAATCCGAATGGCCATAACAACCCGGAGATAAAGAATAATTCAAACCAGAAATAACATGAGGCCAGGAAGCGCAATATCTTATTCATGTTTGAGCTTATTCGTCATTTGTTTTAAACCTGCTGTATTCCCTCCATTTGTCTATCACGGAAGCAAGATCGGCAGGGTATTCAGAGTTAAAAAACATTGGCCTTTTGTCGGCCGGATGCAGGAATCCGAGTGATTTTGCATGCAGGGCCTGCCGTGGCAGCAACTTGAAGCAGTTCTGAACAAACTGCTTGTACTTAGTAAAGGTGGTTCCTTTAAGGATTTCGCTTCCCCCGTAGCTTTCATCGTTGAACAGGGGATGGCCGATATGCCTGAAATGGACCCTGATCTGGTGTGTTCTCCCGGTTTCCAGGCGGCATTCAACCAGGCTCACGTAACCGAAACGTTCGATGACCTTGTAATGGGTGACTGCATCACGGCCCCGGTCCTCATCAGAATACACAGTCATAATAAGACGGTTCCTGACATCTCTGCCGATATTGCCGGTGATAGTGCCTTCTTCTTCCTTCGGGCTGCCCCAGACCAGCGCAACATAGGTTCGGTCTATGGTGTGATCGAAAAACTGTTTTGCAAGCTTGCTCTGCGCAAGTTCATTCTTAGCGATGAGAAGGATCCCGGATGTGTCCTTGTCGATGCGGTGGACCAGGAAAGGCTTTGTCATCCCGCTGGGGTCGGATTTCAGGAGATGGCCCAGCAGGGCGTTCTGAAGTGTGCCTGTAAAATTCCCGTGGCCGGGATGCACGACCATTCCCGCTTCCTTGTTCACGACAATGATGTCGGCATCTTCGTATACAATGTTTACCGGAATATCTTCCGGGTAAATCTCAATGTCCCTCGGCGGATGAGCCAGAACAATGGTGATCAGGTCAAGCGGTTTGATCTTGTAGCTGGGTTTCACAGGGGCACCGTTAACAAGGATATTCCCGGCATTCGCGGCGTTCTGGACCCTGTTGCGTGAAATGTTTTCCATTTTCGCGAACAGGTACTTGTCTATCCTTTCCAGCCCCTGGCCTTTATCCACAAGGAACCTGAAATGTTCATACAATTCATTAGGTTCTTCGGGGATATCGGTTTTTTCATCCATGTTCGCAGGATTGCAGGTTCAGGGCGTTATGATGATCTTTTTTACAACTGTGTTATTCCCGCCGGGGCCGATCAGGCGCAGGATATAGATCCCCTGGCCGAGAGCCGATAAGTCGAGCTGCTCTGAATATTTCGAAGAGAAAACCGTTTGGCCCAGCAGGTTGGTGATTTTAATAATATTGCCTTCGGCGGATGATGTACCGCTGTTGCTCAGGCGGAGATGAAGAAGGCCGTTGCTGCAGGGATTAGGCCATACGTCCAGGCCTTCTGAAGAAGGAGGAGCCTCTTCCACCCCAAGGGGAATAGGTTTTCCCACAATGGGTCGTACCATCAGTGAACCTGAAAAAGCGCTGGGGTACCATTTCCCGGTAGTATTATAAAAGATCATGTTCGAATGGTCGTTGTAGGTGTCAAATCCCAGGCTGAGGTTGTCGTCGGTGGTCTGAACCCACCCTATATAAATTGTGCCGTTCACGGGGATTGAAGGTACATGGTAAGTGTAAAACTTGTTCAGCTGATTGGCATACTTGGGTTGTGTCAGCTCCTGGTAAATGGTTTTGCCGGGAGTCCCTACATCATCATTCCAGACAGTTAAATAAAAATACGGAGGATTCGCATTGTTGAACACCTGGTTAAAAAACATCTGTATAGCCCTGAGTGTATCAGGCTTGTTGAGATTGAAGCGGTATGCTAGCATGGACCCGGCCGGGGTAAGGCCGTACGAAGCTTCCGCTGTACCGTCATCGTAAGCGAAAAAGTTGAACAAATGCTGTTCGCGGCTTACCGTGTCGGCATATACCGAGCCGGACGCATTATCCTTGATAAAGTGCTGCATCTCGAAAACTGCGCTGTCTGCCGAAGTGATCGGATAAAACCAGGGAACCGGAGGATGCAGGATGACAGGGCCGGTGGTGTAGACCGGCTGAATATTGAAATTTGGCCCCGAATAGGTTTTAATGAAAGAGCCTGACGAACTACTTACCCTGTAAGAGTAATGGCAGTTATGTACACTGATATCACGGTTGCCGATAATAAGCGAGACCGAATCGGCCATTTCCATGTCAGGAGCGGCAGTGTATTGGGGGAAGGGCATGGATTCGTAATTCCTGAGCATGCTGGGGGCACGGTCCATGAAGCGGATCTCGGGCCTTACCGTATCGAACATGTTCCTCCCAAAGTTAAGGTATACATTATCGACATTCCACTGGTCGCAGTTGCTCTCCCATGAATATTCAGGAGGTGCTGCAAAATTTACATAATTATAGAACTGGAAACGGAAGGTCTTCTTAAAGAAATGCTGGGTGTCGGTTATGGGGATCATAACCTGTACGAAATACTGGTCCCTGTTATAGAACCTGAAAGTGTCGAGCGACATACCATTGCTATGCCAGACTTTTTCCCAGACATCAGGCAGGTGTATAATACCGGTGGAAGTGAGGCTGTCGTGCGCAGGGGTAATTAGAAACCTGAGTAAAAGAGTATCCTGTGCCAGGGGGTAATTCCTTGACCTGCCCTGGGGCTGGTAAAAAAAACTAAGGTACACCGAGTCTGCTGCAGTCAGTTTGCGGGGTGCCGGTGTGAAAACAGAATCAAGGCGGATGAACCGTGAAGTAAGGTGGTCGGCAATAAAAGGGTTGGGCCCGGGCTGGGCAGTATCGTACATCAGTCCGTTCGCATCAATCGCATCGAAGGTCACCGCCCCGAGGTTCGGTGGATAGACGGGTATGTCGGTGTTGACGAAGGTAAAATTGTCGATCCAGAGCCTGCTGGTTGGATAAACGCTGTCATAGGAAAAATCATCAAAAAAAGGCATGTTTACCGGAACCGGATTGCTGCCTGTCTTCAGATTACCCTGCTTTTGGGCTTCAAGGTATTTCATCCGCACCAGGGGATTTGTTTGCATGCCGGTAAGGATCTCCTGCGCCCATCCGCCGAAAGAAATCAATAAGAAGAGTATTACAAGTATTTTCTTCATTTATTTATATTTCGCTTTTCGCCTTTATTCGCACCAATTGCTTATTTCATTTGTGTGCTCATTTGGGCTTTGCCCAACGCCTTTCGCTTTTTATCTTAATAAGCTGTCGAGCTTTGTTGAATCTTTCTTCAGCTCACTTGCCTTGGCTCCCATTCCAACCTGCAGGTCGATGACCGAGCCCTTGTCTATTTTAACTCCAGGGGATATCACCCTGCCCATGGATAGCTGGTTCTGCACCGCATCCTCATCAAAAGACTTGATAAAGATGAGCCGTCCCATTTTCAACCCTGAACTTTCAATCATCGACTGGGCCTGCCTCAGTGTGAGATCTTTAAGATCGGGCATGGATGTTTTTTCAGGGATCAATGAAACGATGGTAAGATAGACCATACGGTTGTGCTTGACTCTTGAACCGGGGTAAGGATCCTGGGAAAGTATGGCTCCCTTGGGTTTGTCGGGATCAAAAATACTGTCATTAACGGCAAATTGAAAATCTGTGAATTTGCCTCCCTGCTGGATATCGGTGAAAATCTGTCCTCTGAAATCAGGAACTACGATATAATCGCTGTGTTTTGTATACCATGAAAGTGAATAAAAAGTGATCCAAAGTAAAACAGCAGTTATCCCAATGGAGATGAGGAAGTGTTTGAGAAATTTCTTGGAAAATAAAAAGCGGATAAATTCCATTCCAGCATTTACCTTATTAACCTGAATCAGATGATTTTATTGTGCCCGGAAAAGCAGGACAAACTTACGAAAAATTGACCTTGCCACAAAACGGGATGATTTTCTGCTAATTTTGCCATCTTAAATATAGTATATGTACAATATTGCTATAGTAGCCGGAGGGAATTCTGGCGAGTATGAAATATCGATGAAAAGCGGGAAGCAGGTGGAGCTGAATATGGATATGACAAGGTTCCGTCCCTACCTTATCGAGATCAGGGGAACGAAATGGAACTATAAGCTGGAATCGAAATCCTTCCCTGTTGACAAGAATGACTTTTCTCTTACCATTGGCAAGAGGAAGATCAGGTTTGATGCTGTTTTTAATGCCATCCACGGGACTCCCGGGGAGGACGGCAAACTCCAGGGCTATTTTGATATGCTGGGGATTCCCTATACATCATGTGGCCTGACAACATCTGCGCTTTCGTTCAATAAGAGTTTTTGTAAAAGTGTTGTTTCAGGGTACGGAGTTGATATTGCCCGTTCAGTGCATCTTTTAAAAGGCGTGAAAGGGGCTGAGGAAGCAGTTTTGAAAAATCTGAGCCTGCCTGTGTTCGTCAAGCCCAACAATGGAGGATCCAGTGTCGGCATGTCGAAAGTCAATCATAAGAAGGAGCTGAAAGCCGCGTTGGCAAAGGCGTTTAATGAGGATGACGAGATTCTTGCCGAAGAATTCATCAAAGGCAGGGAACTGACCTGCGGTGTGATCCGCTCAAAATGCAAGATCATTGCTTTCCCGGTTACCGAGATCATTTCCAAAAAGGAATTCTTTGATTATGAAGCAAAATACCAGCCGGGTATGGCCGATGAAGTGGTGCCTGCTAACATCCCGGCCGGGCTTTCCGAAAAATGCCGGGAAATTTCTGTCGATCTTTTCATTAGATTGAATTGCAAAGGGATTGTTCGTTTTGATTATATATTTGACGGTAAGAAGTTCTTCTTTCTCGAAGTAAATACCGTACCCGGAATAACCTCAGCCAGCATCGTTCCGAAAATGGCGAAAGCATATGGCTGGACTTATTCCGACCTTATCACCAATCTGCTAAACGAAATACTCTGATTTTAACAGTCAAACATGGTTTCAATTGTTTTTGCCACCAATAATCAGCACAAACTCCGGGAGATCCGTGAAATTGCAGGTAATGCCTTTAACGTTGTAAGTCTGAATGAGATCGGCCTCGAAGGGGATATTCCTGAAACCGCAGATACCATTGAAGGTAATGCAAGGCAAAAGGCCCGTTATATTTTTGAGAGAACCGGAAAGGATTGTTTTGCCGATGATACAGGGCTGGAAATTGCAGCCCTCGACGGGAGACCCGGTGTATATTCGGCCCGCTATGCAGGAGAGGGCTGTAGTTTTGCCGATAATGTAAGGAAGGTCCTTGAGGAAATGCAGGGTGCCACAGACCGCACGGCTGCCTTCCGATGCATCATTTGCCTCATTTATAAAGGAAATGAATATGTTTTTGAAGGCAGGGTTGACGGGGAGATAACGATAAATCCTTCAGGTACCGACGGCTTCGGTTATGACCCGGTTTTCAGGCCCGAAAATAATGCCCAGACTTTTGCCGAAATGCCTCCATATCTGAAAAACGGTTTGAGCCACAGGGGAAGGGCCGTTCAGAAGATGTTCAGATTTCTTAACCAGCTTATGTAAAAAAAAACATCCCGGTGGGTTGCCGGGATGTTTTTTTAAATGCAATTTTCCGGTGTTACGGGAAAACCACACCTTTATATTGGGTAATATCCACGTAAGGGATTTTGCTTCCGAAACGTGCATTTATTGCATCAATGAAATAATTGGCTGAGATTGCATTTCCCCTCGGGGTCAGATGGATCCCGTCAAGAGAAAAGGTTCCGCCTGTAACAAAATCCGCGTTCAGGTGAACTCCGTCCCATACAATTCCAGATTCCGTGGCAATAGTCTGCAGTTTGGAATGCATGTCAACCAGGCCTACATGTCTGTTCGATGCGATAGTATCGATCATGGCATTGAAAATGGTGGTTGCGGTTTTGATCTGGGTGACTTCAGCAGTTGTCAGAATATACTGATCGGGAATAGGGTATGGAAGATGGGTAATGGCATTGATAATGCCCATCCCGTAACATTTCATTGAATCCTGGGGAGCCGACAATAGTACCATTTCTCCCGGCTGCATCTGCCTTACTTTAAAGTAAGGATGAGGTGAGGAGGGTTCTCTGATCAGGAACGGGTTTGGGCCCAGAACATAGTGGAATGGTAGTCCGTATAGTCCCATAGCCATGTTCACTGAATCAACCAGGCCCTGGCGGGTGAGCACCAGGCCATTATAAGGAATGGTAGTAAAGTAAGGTATACTGGTCACATCAGGAATGTTTGCGATTACCCCGCTGGCTCCTGTTGCAAGTAACGCACCAAGAACTGTTTTCGTTGCAAAATAGAAAGTTGCAGGATTCGTGATGGAATCGTATGAACCACCGGCAAGGGCATAAGCCAGAACGTCATTGTCGCCAAGCTGCATGGTAAAGAAGGTAGGATGCAGGTTGTTGAATTCGCCTACTACCGCTCCCTGCAGGCTGCTTGCAAACCTGGTATAATAAGGGTTCATCATTGCATAGCCGGGAACGAGAAGATGGAATGACTTTGCTCCCGGGATACCCAGGTTATTGACTGCATATCCAACGGGGCCAAAAACATCCATAGCTCCCGTTGAACGAACGGGCCCAAGTCCTACGATTCCATGGCAATCCTGTGAGTATCCAAGAACAAATTTCGGTTGTATCCCGAGGTAAGCAGCAACACCATAATTACTTGTAACCATGGGCTGTACGAAGTTGCCGCCACCGGCAAGTTTCAGTTGACCTGCAATAAGGTTCGGAGAAGAATACACCTGTCCGTCGTGGTACAATGCACCATCGGCATATCCTGAAGTGAGTGAATTCCCAACAGCGATATAGGTTGTAAAGTTGGCAGACCCTTTGTCAGCGGCATATTCGCTGATCTTACGTTCACATGAGGTGAAAAGGGCGAGGGATAATATAATGAATAATACTTTTTTCATTTCTCTCTGAGTTTTAAGTTTAGAAACTATATGTTAAACCGATGGCCGGGATATAAAATACGGAGGAATATGTGCCGGCAAAATTCTCAGGGCTGTATGTACCATCGCGTTTCGAACCCATCAGGTATAGAAATGCTGCATCGATGCTGAACCCTTTGACCGGAAATACAGACAAACCAGCGGTAAGGCCGATTTCGTTTGAACTTGGTGTCTGAGGATTCAGATAATCGGACTGTACGGGGGAGGGATCATAGTATCCGCCGACCCTGACCGTCACGATTTGATTAACTTTATACTGGACCCCGATTCTCGGGATCAGCCTGTTCTGGTATAAAGCGGGAGTGGCTATCCTGCCAAGAGAAGCGGTCTTGGTTTTGAAGTTGAAAACCAGGGAGTCATATTGTTTCCAGAATACATAGCAAAGGTTGAGCCCGATTAAAATCTTATGATTGATTTCATAAGATATACCGAAATCAAGATTGGCGGGAAGAGGCAGTGAAACCTCCACTTTGCTGTCGGGGAACTGGCTCTTTAAGGAGGTCGGTACCGTAAAGGTTGCATTGGCGTTGTTAACGTCCATATTGATCTTGGAACGGTAATCAATACCGATACTCAGTTCCTTAACAGGGTGGATCATCACACCGGCATTGAATCCGAAACCGACCGTGCTGCCCTTGATGTTCAACTGTCCTTCGCCGCTGGCGCCATCGATTGGAAGGGCTTTGTTCAGGTTTACATTCCCGTATGCCCATACCAGCCCGATACCAATTCCGATTACATCATTGAATTTGTAGGAAATAGTCGGCTGAAAAGTGATGGCATTGAAACTCAGGTTCTGGATCAGGTACTTGCCCTGCCAGTTGTCACCCCAGGAAAGCCTATTTCCATATGGTGTGTTAACGGCAAAACCGATACTTAATTTATCGGTTGCTTTATACGAAGCATAGAAATAGAACGGAGTGTTCAACTCATGTTCAAGATGCGCCTGGTAATTGACGTCTTTTCCCTGGAATGTCACCCTTGCCATGATCAGGCTGACACCGCCTGAAAAGCTCCATTTTTCGTCCAGGAAAGACACGCCGCCAGGATTGTAAAAGATAGTGCTTGCATCGTATGAAAGCGAAGTCCCGATTAAACCCATTCCGGTATTCCGCGTACTATGCAAACCCACCTGGTAGCCTCCTCCAAAGGAGGTCATTGCTGCAAAACAAAATAGCAGCAAAAGGAAAGTAATTCTCCTCATGATACAGTTTTTTTGGTTAATACTGGGCGCAAGTTA
>JBAXBP010000089.1:0-13023 GCA_037141915.1 Bacteroidota bacterium
CGGCGATATCCTGCACATCCGTTTCAATGTTTAAATGCGAAATGGCGAAAAGCGAAATCAATTAGCGATGTAGCGAAAAATAATAATGATTCGTTACCTGAGGATCAACGTTATACAAAACGGGCAAAAGACTTCAGCTTTTCAAGGAAATCAGCTTTCTTTCTGACTGAGACCTCCACTTCGGAATTATCTTCCATGATAACCGAACCGCCCTTCCCCTTCAGGTATCTTTTTACGTATACAAGATTGATCAGGTGCTTGCTGTGTATCCTTGAAAAAGGCAGATCCTCGAGGATCTTCTCATAATTGTTCATTGACTTGGATGCAACGAATTTCTGGCCGTTCGCAAGATAGAAAGTAGTATACACATCGTCGGCCTCAAGCCTCACAACGTCCCCCAGCTTGACCACATTCAAACCATCGGATGAAGGGATGATTATTTTTTCCTGGGCTCCTTTCAGGCTTTCTTTTAATACGGTAAGCCGGTCATCAATATCCTCATCTTTTTCACGGGTTTCCCTGAAACGTTCAAAGGCTGTTTGCAATCCGTCAAGAGTGGCAGGCTTTACAATATAATGAAGGGCTGAAAATTCGAAAGCACGAACTGCATATTTATCGAAGGCTGTGACAAAGATTACCTGGAAGCGGCGGTAGGTAACTCCTTCCATGACGTCGAAACCTTCCCCGTCGGGCAGGTTGACATCAAGGAATACCATTTCAGGCTTGGTTGAATCAATCAGGGATATTGCATCCTTAACTGTCATAGCCGTTCCGATGATAGTAACCTCGTGAAAATGCTTGACCAGCAATGACTGCAGAGTCAATAAACTGGTTTTATCATCATCAACAAGAACAGTTCTTATAGTTCCTTCCATAAAGAGGCTATTTTAGCTGCTGGTCTGTAACTCAATAAAAAGTACCTTTGCACCAGCAAGTAAATATATTAATATTTCCATAACAATGTCTCAAACTGTTGAAAATATTTTACAAAAAAAATATATAGACAAGAATGATATCCGGCTCCTGCTTTCACTTGCACCTGCAGTTTCTGCGAGACTTTTCCAACATTCCCACGAAGTTAAAACCTCACAGGTTGGCAGGAAAGTTTTTTTCAGGGGCTTGATAGAATATTCGAACATTTGCACCAAAAACTGTTTTTACTGCGGCATCAGGAAGGACAACCATCGTTACCAGAGATATACCCTTAGTGACGAAGAAGTGCTTGAAGCAGCCCTGTATGCTTACGAAAATAATTTTGCCTCTATTGTGATCCAGTCCGGAGAACAAAGCAGTAAAGCATTTACTCATACCATAGACGGTCTTCTCCGAAAGATACACCAGGAGACCAAAGGCCAGCTCCATGTCACTCTCTCCCTGGGAGAACAAACTGAAGACACCTATAAAAGATGGTATGATGCCGGGGCTCACCGTTACCTGCTCAGGATAGAGGTTTCAAACCCGGCCCTGTATGCAAAACTCCATCCCGGTGACAGTAGGCACACCCATAAAGCAAGACTGGAAGCCCTTTCATTATTAAGAAAATCAGGTTACCAGGTAGGTACCGGTGTGATGATAGGCCTTCCGTTCCAGACCATCTCTGATCTTGCAGAGGACCTTTGTTTTTTCAGGGATTTGGATGTCGACATGGTCGGCATGGGGCCTTACGTTGAGCATGAAGACACGCCATTATGGGAATACCGGGACCTTTTACCTTCAGTGGCAGAACGCGTAGATCTTTCAATCAAAATGGTTTCTATTTTAAGGATCATCATGCCCGATATCAATATCGCAGCCACCACTGCATTGCAGACCCTCGACAGCAAAGGCAGGGAGAAAGCCATCCATGCAGGGGCCAATGTGATCATGCCAAACCTTACTCCTGTAAAGTACCGCGACAATTACCTGCTTTATGAAAACAAACCCAATGTAAAAGACCAGCCCGATGAAACCAGGAAATCCCTCGAAAAGAACATCCGCGCAGCAGGGGATGAGATAGGGTACGGGGAGTGGGGAGACTCAAGGCACTTCAAAAAGCGAAAAGCGAAATAGCGAAAAGCGAAATAGCGAAATAGCGAAAAGCGAAATAGCGAAAAGCGAAATAGCGAAATAGCGAAATAGCGAAATAGCGAAATAAAAAATATTAAAAGTAAAATCTGATTTGAAAACACTATGGAAACAATAATTTTCTCTCATAAGAAATGTCGCCATTTCGCCATTTCGCTTTTCGCTTTTTATACATTATGAAACTCCTCGAAAAAATAGAAATCATCGACGCCGGCTCTGAGGGAAATGCAGTGGCAAGGCATGGCGACATGGTCGTGTTTGTTCCTTTTGGTGTTCCCGGGGATATCGTGGACATTGATATATTCAGGTCCAAAAAATCATATGCCGAAGGCAGGATTGTTAGGTTTCATCAGCATTCAAAGAACCGGGTTGAACCATTTTGCTCTCACTTTGGTCTTTGCGGAGGATGTAAATGGCAGCATATGGACTATGCCAGCCAGCTTCATTTCAAGCAAAAACAGGTTGAGGACAGTCTCAGGCGGATAGCTAAAATTGATGATCCCCTGGTTCGTCCTATCCTTGGATCCGGGCTTGAAAAAGGATACAGGAACAAGCTTGAATTCACTTTCTCATCTCACCGCTGGTTCACCAATCCGACCGACGGTGACTCCTCCCCTGCCCTTGGTTTCCATATCCCCAGAAGGTGGGACAAGGTTCTTGATATTGATCATTGCTTCCTGATGGAGGAACCCGTAAACGCCATCAGGCTGGAGGCAAGGCGTTACGCTATCGATAAAGGGATGAGCTTCTACGATGCAAGGAGCAATAAAGGGTTCCTCAGGAATATGATACTGAGGAGTACCACAGGGGGCGACCTTATGCTGATTATGGTTTTCGGGGCGGATGAACCTGACCGAATACTGCCTATGCTTTTTCACCTGCAGGCAGAATTCCCAAAGATCACATCATTGTTCTATGTGGTGAACGAAAAAAAGAATGACATTATCAACGACCTTGAATTAAGGCATTATTCAGGTTCAAAATTCATCACCGAGGTGGTACCGCCTTTCCGTGAGAATTTCAGTAAATCAAAATTCAGGATTGGGCCTGTCTCATTTTTCCAGACCAATCCCTTCCAGTCATTTAAACTTTTCAGTCAGGCTGCCACTTACCTCTCTCCCACCGGCAGTGAAGTGGTGTACGACCTTTATACCGGGGCCGGGGCAATTGCCAATTACATTTCCCCTTACGTTTCAAAAGTGATAGGGATTGAATCCGTAGCTTCGGCGGTTGCCGACGCAAAAGTAAATGCCGGGCTGAACGGCAACACTAACCTGGAGTTCTTCGCAGCCGAAGCGGAAAAACTTCTCAGCCCTGAATTTATTAGTACTAACGGGCATCCCGATGCAGTGATAACCGACCCTCCCCGTAACGGAATGCATGAAAAGGTAATTCGCACCCTTCTTACAGTGCTGCCCGCTAAAATAATCTATGTATCATGCAATCCTGCAACACAGGCCAGGGATATCCAGATTCTGAAAGAGAGCTACCGCCTTGCTGAATGCCAGCCGCTGGATATGTTCCCTCACACCCAGCATGTCGAGAATGTGGCCCTGCTTACTTTAATTTAAGGGCCAGGTCCCTGACATCTTCTTTAAAAGGATAAAAAATATGGTTTGCCTGGAGATAAAATGGCTCCCTCTTAAGAAGTTGTACGGATATCCATTCCTCAAGTCCTTCGGGAGCGAGCTCTTTTAGCAGGGGGCGTTTTTTCTTAACATTTTTCAACCGGCTTGCCAGTTCCCGTGATGTCATCCGCAGGTAAACAGAAATACCGTTATCCCTGATAAACTCCATATTATCGAAGAAACACGGGGTTCCCCCTCCTGTTGAAACAACAACGTTATCGAGACTGGCCGTTTCAAGAAGAAGATCCCTTTCGATCTTCCTGAAATTTTCTTCCCCGTACTTGTCGAAAAAATCATAGATCCTGAGATGGTACCTTTCCTCGAATACATCATCCAGGTCGGTATAATCCGAGCCGAGAAGCTTCGAAAGATGCTTCCCAAGGGATGATTTCCCCGAGCCCATAAAGCCGATAAGATAGGTTCTCAAGATTGCTGGTTCTGAATGTAAATGTACGAATTTGAGCAAAATTATTACTACCTTTGCAATCCGAATAAAATAAGGTTTATGAAGTTCCGGGGCTTGTACCTGATACTGCTGGTTATTACCGGTTTATATTTCACATCCTGCAATTCTACCGGCGGGAAGGAAGAAAAAATTTCAACCGACCTGGTCAAAAACCCTAACACTGCCGGCGGGGATAAGAATGCGGGGGCTTTACCCGCCTTTAAATTTGAAGAGATCGACCATGATTTCGGCAAGGTCATCCAGGGCGAATCGGTATCCTATGAATTCAAATTTTCAAACACAGGCAAATCAGACCTTATCATTGTTGACGTGAGCACTTCCTGCGGATGCACTGTACCTTCTTTCCCAAGGACCCCTATTCGTCCGGGTGAAACAGGTGCAATCAAGGTAAGTTTCAACAGCGCAGGAAAATTCGGGTTCCAGGCTAAAAACATACTGGTTGTTGCAAACACCCAGCCAAACACTACCCTTTTACGCATCAAAGCCCAGGTCACCGGGCCCAATTCAGATAAATAATAACTTACATTTATAAATAAAGCTTCAAGTATGAGTATTCTTAACATCCTTTTAATGGCTCCCCAGGCCCAGGGCGGCGCCCAGAATGGCTGGTATTCATTTTTACCGCTGTTACTGATCATTGTTGTATTCTATTTCTTTTTCATCCGTCCCCAGATGAAGAAAAGCAAAGACCAGAAAAAATTCAGGGAATCCCTTGACAAAGGGCAGAGAGTTGTCACCATCGGAGGAATCCATGGTAAGATCGTGGAGATGCAGGAAACTACCGTTTCCATTGAAGTCGATAACAACGTGAAATTACGCGTTGAGAAGTCTGCAATTGCCATCGACACAAGCCAGACTCTTGAGACGAATAAATAATCCATCCTAATTGAAAAGCGGGTTTATTGATCTCATCGGTAAAGCCAGGAACAACAGGGGTGAAAAATTCAGACACCAGTTGTATATTTTCCTGGTTTGCCTGATCCTCTCCGTTTTTATCTGGTCGCTGGTCAGGCTGTCGCGTGAATACTATTACACGATAAACTACCGTATCCATTATATCAACCTGCCTTCAAACTTAAGAATGACAGGTTCTTCCGACAGCATCCTTACTATTAGCATCAGGGTGCAGGGGTTTGATTATTTCACCGAAGAGTTTCTTCATGCCAGGTCACCAAGGTACAATGTAAGCCTCAGGAAGATCAAGGTGCATTCCGATGACGGACAAGTCAGCGGGTATCTTCCTACTACCGACATCGGAAGGGAAATCAGGGATAAAATGAATTTTCAGTCGGAAGTCTACATGGTCCTGCCCGATACCCTGTTTTTTGATCTTGAAAGGGTGGTCCCGAAGAAGGTTCAGAAGATAACAGCAAGGCCGGCTGAGATGATGGCCGGCAAACATGACAGCCTGCATTTTAACAAGGCTAAATAAGCTGTTTTATGCTTAAGGCAGGGCTTACCGGGAATATGGGCAGCGGCAAATCGGTCGTGGCCTCGGTATTCTCATCCCTGGGAGTCCCTGTATATCATGCGGATGAGGAATCGAAAAAATTTCTTGAATCCAGGCAGGTCATTGCCTCACTGGTCTCATTGTTTGGCTTGCAGATAGTCACAAACGAAAAGATCGATAAAAGAAAGCTGGCCGAAACAGTCTTTGGGGATGAAAAAGCCCTTGAACAGCTAAACGCCCTGCTTCACCCGCTTGTAATGCAGGATTTCAATTCCCTGATCAGCTCAGCTCCCCCTGTGCCTTATATGATCATGGAAGCAGCGGTCCTTTTCGAAAGCGGGTATTCAAAAGATTTTGACCGGATCATCCATGTCTCCTGCCCTGATGCGACAGCCATTGAAAGGGTCATGGCACGTGACGGGATCAGCAGGGAACTTGTGCTTGCAAGGATGCAGCACCAGTTAAAAAATGATGACAAAGCCCGGTTGTCGGACTTTGTCATCATCAACGACGGCACCCGGATGCTGATTCCCCAGGTGATCGCCGTGCACAAACAACTCTTACAGGTTCGCCCGTAAAGCAATAATCACGTTCCTGCCCGGGCTGCTGATACCGGAAGAGAATTTCCGGTAGTTTTCATCCAGGATATTTTCCATTCCCAGTTCAACATTCACATATTTCACAATCTGGTAGCTGAGTTTCAGGTTCAGGGTGTACCATGATGGCATGCCATAAGGTGTGGCATATTGCTCGTTATCCTCGCCGCTATTGCTGTACTGGCTGATGCGTTTCCAGCCGTTGTACATTACATAGAAATCACCCTTGAACTTTTTCAGCTCGAGGCGGAATGAGGTCATGCCATATACCGGGGGAATATGATCGAGCGGGACACTGTTTGTCATATCATAACCGTAAGTGTATGTGAGGTTACTGACTATCGAAAAATTACGGGTAACCTGCGCCAGGATGCTTCCCTGGAATCCGCATATATAGGCATGTCCCGTATTTGTAAGTCCGAGGGTCTGGTACATCTGGCCGTCGATCTCGAGAGAATCCCTGCCGTTGTATTGGATCGGCTTAATGATCTGTGCATTGTCAAGCCAGTTGTAATAAGCGGTTCCTTCAAGATGAATCCTGCCCCCAATGGTCTTGGCTATGGTGAGTTCCACGTTATAGGAGTTTTCCGGTTTCAGGTTCGGGTTCGGAACAACAATGGTCTGGCCGGTCACCACATTCAGTTTAGTGAGGTCATCAATATTGGGAGCACGGAAACCGGTGGATCCGAGAAGCGAAAACTTCCAGTCATGCCCGGGGGTCGCAACCAGGCCGAGATATCCGTTCAGCGCCATATTCTTCTGGCTGATGTTCGGATCAAAAGGGATCGGTGTGATTTTCACCATAGTGTCGGAATATGCGGCATTAAGGGTTATATAGTTGAAGCGCAGCCCCTGGGAGAAGGACAGTACTTTGTTTATGCTCCAGATGTTTGAGAGATAGGCCGACAGGTACATCATGTTGGCTTTCTGGTCGGGGAAACGGGTGGCACGGTCGTATGTTTTTACCCCGGTGTTAATATTCTCATTGTAAGCTTCGGAACCAACATTATTATAACTGAGTTCTATTCCGTAATGAAGGTTATCCCTGGTACAGATTTTCTTGTCGAAATCGGCATTCACGGAAAAAACAGCCACCTTTTCAAGGTTGTACTTTTTCTTCGAACTACCGAAACTGCGCTGAATGCGGTCTTCATTGACATGCTGATAGGCCAGGATTATTGAAGCGTGATCGAAAATGACAGCGTTGAGATGATACTCCGCCTTAAGAGAACCAAAAAGCCTTGACTGCGGTCCATAGTACCATTCCGAATAGGTCATGGTGCTGTCGTTCTGCATTTCGGTCAGCCGGTCGTAACGCGGGATGTTGCTTGAATTGGAATACTGGAAATTGAGGATATACCTGCTCGATTTACCTGGCTGAAACAGGACTTTACCAAGGAAATTGTATTGGGAATAGGCTGATTGTTTCTGAATCCAGGGTTTGTCGTTGGCAAGTGTATAATCCTTTCCGTCGATTCGTTCGGCATAGAAAAGACGTTGACCGAAAGTGCCGTAGGCAGGATTTGAAACCCGGCCTTCGCGGAGGTCGCTGAAATCGCTGTATGAAAAGTTCAACAGGACGGCCAGTTTCTTCCACCCAAGATTCAGGTTTATTCCTCCGGTCTTTTCCAGGTTGGCTGATGAGAACCGTCCCAGCACACTGCCATGAACGGCTGTCTTCCCGCTTGCAGAGAGCTCAGGATCTTTGGTAATAAAATTGATTACACCGCCCAAAGCATCGCTGCCATAGATGGTTGACCCGGGGCCGTATAGAATTTCTGTCGAGGCAAGACCGAAAGGATCGACCGTAATGGCATTCTGAAGATGACCTGCACGGTAGATGGCATTGTTCATGCGCACACCATCAACAACCAGCAGCACCTTGTTGGCCTCGAAACCACGCAGAACAGGACTTCCTCCGCCCATCTGGCTTGTCTGGACAAAGACCTGCCCTGTCTGTTCAAGCATGATGGCCGAATTCTGAGGGTTCTGGAAAGCGATACCCTTTGCCTGGATGACCTCGATCTTGTTGGGAACATCAGAGCGTTTTTCCTCGCTCTTGTTTGCAGAAACTACAAATTCATCCAGGCGGATCACATCCTCGGTTAAATAAACAGTAAGGTTACCTGCCTTAAGGTCGGATTTCGAAAAATGGACAGGCTGAAAAGCTACATGATTGAAGTACAGTATTTCATTATCTGCAAATGCGGAAATATCGGCAACACCGGTTTGGTCCGTCGAAACCAGCAGGGTTTTTGCCTGGTTTGTTAAGGTTACTCCTTCAACAGGCTGAAGATCGCTTTTGTCAAGAACTTTAATGGTCTGGCCTGTTGTTTTAAACACCAGGAGCAGTAAAATAATTACATATAAGTATCGTGTATTCATTACCCGAAGTTTTTAAAATGAATAAATAAATTGAAAAAAATAAGAATATAAAACTGGTTGGATCAGCAGTTCTCCGGAGGGCTCTCGGGTATCCGCCTGTTGGCAGATTCTTCAGCGGTGATCATAACAGCGTACATAACGTTCATTCCCGGGTCTTTAAATATAGAGGGACGTTCGGGCAGGACAGCGATGGAACCGAGCACAGGAATAAGCAAATGCGTCGTATGGTCCTTCATCATATGTGAAATACCCTTGTTTATAAAATCTTCCCTGACGTCCTTAACACAGAAGAACACTTTATATCCACCCTGGTTTTTTGAATAAACCACATCGTACATTGTGTTGTTGTACTCAAGCTCTGTTTCACTGATGATCTTTAATTCCGGCGTCTGTCCCATGACCACTATTTTTTCCAGGACCAGGTTGCTTCCGGATGATATCCTCATAGCCATTTCACGTTTTACCATGAAACGGTTTACTTCAAATACAAGGTAGAACCCCGCAGTATGAAAAGTCATCAGCGACAGAAGAAAATATATGGCCAGTTTCCTGTTCATGCGTATATTCGTTGTGCAAAAGTATATTTTTTTTCAAACATAGCAATTAAGCTACATATGTTGATTTTATATTTACAATGGATCTGGCTTCATGAAAACTCTTAACCTGTCTGCCGTTTCTTACCTGAACACCTATCCCTTTGTTTATGGTATAAAGCAATCCGGATTTCTCCAGAATTACAACCTGTTTCTTGAGGTTCCTTCATTATGTGCAGAAAGGTTGAAATCGGGGGAGGCTGATATTGCACTCGTTCCGGTTGGCGCTCTTCCCGATTTCAGCAATTACTATATTGTTTCGGATTATTGCATAGGTGCTGTCAGGCAGGTGATCACCGTTCTTCTGCTTTCACATAAACCACTTGAGAAGATCAAAAAGATATACCTGGACTTTGACTCGAGGACCTCGGCCAGGCTTGTCCAGGTGCTGGCACAATCCTACTGGAAGATAGCCCCTTCGTTTGAGAGGCTTAAACCGGGGCAGGCCGAAGATGCCTCTGAACTTGAAGCCATGGTTGCCATTGGCGACAAGACCTTTGCGATCCGCGACCGTTACGCTTATTCTTATGATCTGGCAGGCGAATGGATAAGTTTTACGGGGATGCCTTTTGTTTTCGCAGTTTGGGTTTCGTTGAAACCTGTTCCTGAAGATACACTTGCCATGTTAAATAAGGCATTGAAATTCGGGGTTCAGAATATCGACCTGACACTGGATTACTTCAGTACAAAACTTCCGGAAAACGCCGATTGCAGGCAGTACCTGACTGAGAATATCTCTTTCACTCTGGACAAAGAGAAAAAGGAGGGGCTTAACCTGTTTCTTTCGTACCTTTAAATTAAAGGCTGGATAATGAATACTCGAATTTGAGATTAAATTGAATACTCGAATACTCGAACATTCGAATTTTGAATTACGAATGAACAGGACTTTCCCATTCAAAATTCGTTATTCGTTATTCGATTATTTGAGTATTCAAATTCACATCTAATTTACAATGAAACTATCTTTTTGTAGACACTCCCCTCTGCTTGGCCATATCTTCGAGCCGTTTCTGGAAGCCGGATTTTTTTACAGGTTTTTTCTTGTTGGCTTCGATCTGTGCATGGAGTTTCTTTTCATCGAGGAAAGCACGGATTAGATAAATCTGGGCAAATGTCAGCAGGTTGGCCAGCAGGTAATAGTAGCTGAGTCCTGAGGAATAATCATTGAACCAGAACAGGAACATCACGGGCATCATATACATCATGGTCTTCATCCCTGGCATCTGCTGCTGTGTGCTTCCCATCATCTGGTCGTTGATCCTGGTGTAAATAACACTTGAGATTGTCATCAGGAGTGCAAAAAGGCTTACATGGTCCCCGTACCAGGGCAGGCTGAACCCGTTCGGGAAGGTCCAGATGGAATCATATGAGGAAAGGTCGGTAGCCCATAAGAAAGACTGCTGCCTGAGCTCAATTGAAGATGGGAAGAACCTGAACATGGCTATAAGGATGGGAAACTGCAGAAGCATGGGTATACATCCTGCCATGGGGTTCACACCAGCCTTTTTATAGAGGTCCATGGTAGCCTGCTGTTTCTTTAATGCATCTTCCTTTTTAGTAAACTTTTTGGTCAGTTCATCTATATCGGGTTTCAGAACCCTCATCTTGGCCGATGATTTGTAGGTTTTATAGGCTATCGGGAAAAGAATTGTCTTAAGCAATATAGTAAGGACCAGGATGATGATACCATAGTTCCAGCCGAGGTTCCCGAAGAAAGTGAATACCGGGATGACTGCATAAATATTGATCCAGGCCATGAGGAAAAAGCCCCAGCCAAGCGGGATCTGCTTTTCAAGGTCAAGGTTGTAATGTTTGAGGGTGTAAAATTTGTTCGGCCCGAAGTACATCGACATTCCTACTGATTTTGTTTCCTTGCCGGAATAAGGGATACCGACCTCAGCAAACATGGCTTTGAGCAGGTTGTGTGGCCCTGATGCGGGTTTCAGTGTCCTCAAACGGGGTTCGGTCAGGTAATTGTCGGCAATAAGTACACTGGTAAAGAACTGCTGCTTGAAGGCGAACCATTTGATCTTTTCATTCTTGAGATACCGTTCTTCATCCTTTGTTTCACCAATGTAATCAACCTTATCCTGGTCATACTTATAAAAGAGCGTACTGGTCATCTGCTCCATCTTCAATGATTTCTCAAGGTTTTTGAGGTAATCATTCCAGGTAAGGACCAGGAATTTGTTCCCTGCATCGATCGCCTGCTCCATGCCTACGAAATTAATGGTGTAGCGCAGCATGTAATCATTACCTCTGATGGTGTAAAGGAATTCTATATACTGGTCTTTGTTGAAACTTGAATCGTTTGCAGCAGTGAACAGCCTCATTCCGAACTGAAGTGAATCTTTTCCGCTGACTTTCATCAGGGACTTGCCTGTATGTGTGGGATCAGGCCAGAAAGGCTGAAAATACAAGCTGTTCGTATTGATAGTCCGGTTATTTGAGAAAAACGAAAGGCCGAAATTCAGGGAATCGCCGTTCATAAGAATAAGAGGTTTCTTATCCCAGCTCAGATAGTTTTTAAGTTCCACCCTGCCGATCTTACCTCCCCTGCTTACAAAGTTCAGGCGGAAGACATCGTTTTCGACGGTGTAGAAGGTATCTTTACCGGCGGCGGCATTTGCAAAAGGCCCCAGCGCGCCTTTCATTGACATCTTAACAAGTGTTAGAGAATCGACTTTTTCGCCCCTGGCGACGTACTTCTCTTTTTCCTTTGCGACAGACATAGCCTTCTCCCTGGCTATGGCCGAGATCTGGTCATGCTGTTTCTGCATGTTAACCATGTACATGGAATCAACCCTGCGCTTTTGCGCAATGAGCTGTTCTTTTGACGGACTCATCAGGTAGGTATACCCGATAAAAATTGCAAAGATCAGGACGAGCCCGATAATCGTGTTTTTGTTACTCATGAAAGATATTTAATTTACCGCCCAGGCGGTTTTCGGGAGTGCAAAGGTACGAAAATGTCTTTATCTGGATGAATATTCCCTGGCCGCTTTAATAAAAGCAACAAAAAGCGGGTGAGGTTTGGCAACAGTGCTCCGGTATTCGGGATGGAACTGCACACCGATGAACCAGGGATGGCTGGTCAGTTCCATGATCTCCACCAGGTCGTCTTTTTCATTGATCCCCACAGGCAAAAACCCGGCCTTAATGTATTTTTCAAGGTATTTATTGTTGAATTCATACCTGTGCCTGTGCCTTTCGGAGATATTCACCGACTTATAGATCTTGTAGACTTTGGATGACTTTTTTAGCTTGCATGGGTATGCCCCGAGCCTCATCGTTCCTCCCAGCCCCATGATCTTCTTTTGTTCCTCCATCATATCGATGACAGGATAAGGGGTCTTTTTATTGAACTCCGTGGAATGAGCGCCTTTCATCCCCAGTATGTTACGGGCAAATTCAATGACGGCGCACTGCATTCCCAGGCATATTCCGAAAAACGGGATGTTGTGTGTGCGGGCATAATTGATGGCAATGATCTTGCCTTCTATCCCCCTCTCACCAAACCCGGGGGCGACAAGGATGCCATTGAGGCCGGCCAGTTTCTCAGCCACGTTGGATTCATCGATGAATTCCGAATGAAGGGAGATGACATTGACCTTGCAGCCATTGGCAACCCCGGCATGAATGATGGACTCGTTGATTGATTTATAGGCGTCTTTCAGCTCAACATATTTGCCGATAAGGCCAATGCTGAAGCTGCATTTTGGATTTTTAAGGATATAAAGGAATTCCTCCCAGTCCTTGAGATCCGACACCCCGTCAAACGGCATATTGGTTTTCCTCAGGATCTCCACATCAAGGTTTTCGGCCCTCATCAGCACAG
>JBAXBP010000090.1:0-13014 GCA_037141915.1 Bacteroidota bacterium
CTGTTATCCTGCGGTTGCTTCAAGTGGTGTAACAGGCACCGACCAGTCGGTCCTTATAGGTTTCCAGAAAGTGAGTTCATCGGTTTATCCTTCAGTCAGGGTGGTTGAATGCGACAACACCATGAATTTCTCGAGTTCTGTGGAAGTAAAAGCCGGTGATGGTTATGTGTATTATACCGGCGACCCGGAACGCATGGGTGATTATTCGGGCATCTACAAGAAATACAACGACAGCAGGCCAACCTGCTGGATGAGCGGCGCCTTTGGCGGAAGCGACAACAGATGGAACACATGGATCGCTCAGGTTTATGATAACACCAATGGCATTGCTGCAATACAGGATCAAACGGCAGTGAGCGTGTACCCGAACCCGGTTGTGGATATATTCTCCCTTGAGTTCTCATTAACGGATGCCGCCCTTCTCACCGTCAAAATCATGGATGCAAACGGGAAACTGGTTAAAAATTTATATGAAGGCAAAGGATATTCAGGCAAGAACGTCCTTTCGTTCAACAAGGCAAATCTTAAACCCGGAATCTATTTTATTGTGCTCATCTCAAATAACTCGGTACTGAAAAATGAAAAGATCATTATTGCCGGTTAAGATCCTGGTACTTGTCCCGTTCCTGCTTTTCTGCAGTCCCAAAAATGCCCAGCATTCGGGGAAAGCAGAAAAAGCAGGAACTGTCGGCACCGACACATCCCATACTGCCGGGGAATATAATCAGAGGATCATTCACAATTCAGACGACCAAAAGACCGTTGATTCATTAAAGAAAGCCAGGCAGAAACCAAAATAAAACTATGTCGATTGAAATAAAAGTCCCAAGCCCTGGAGAATCCATCACCCAGGTACAGTTGGCAAAATGGCTTGTGGCTGATGGAGAGCAGGTTGAAAAAGACCAGGAAGTGGTGGAGATTGATTCCGATAAGGCATCATTTCCTGTCGCAGCGCCCGAAGACGGGACCATCTCGCTTAAAGCCGCCGAAGGCGATACTATTGCTGTAGGAGCAGTGATTGCTGTGATTGAGCCCTCATCAGGTTCTGTTACTGCTGCGCGTAAACCGGCTTCAGCAAGCCTTGTACAAAACCCTGATAAAACGGTTAAAGCGGATGTTCCTGATGTTCCCAAAGCTGCAGAAAGCCCCGCAGGCAGGGAAGGGCTTAGCCTTCATGCCTCACCACTTGCAAAAAAGATCATTGAAGAGAAAGGGGTCAAAGCGGTCGACATTTCGAATGCTTTCCCGGGGAAGAAAATTACCAGGAGCGACGTTGAAGACTTCATCAGGGGAAGGAGACCCGACGCTCCCTCATCCGGCGGCAGCCTTAGAAAGGAAGAAAGGAAAAAACTTACGACACTAAGGCTGAAACTTGCCGAAAGGCTTGTTGCAGTAAAGAATCAGACTGCCATGCTGACCACCTTCAACGAGATCAACATGACTGCAGCCCTTAAACTGAAGAATACCTACAGTGAGGTATTCAAAAAAAAGTATGGAGTAGGCATCGGCCTGATGTCGATCTTTTCAAAAGCCGTGACCATCGCATTACAGGATTTTCCCCAGGTGAACAGTATGATAGACGGGGACGAGCTTGTGAGTCCCGGGTACGTGGATATCGGTATTGCAGTGAGTGCTCCCAGGGGACTGGTGGTGCCGGTTATCCGGAATGCCGAATCGATGAGCCTCGCCGAGCTTGAGATCAAGATCAAGGAATATGCAGTTAAAGCCAGGGAAGGGAAGATCACTATTGATGATATGAAAGGCGGGACCTTTACCATTACGAACGGGGGTGTTTTCGGTTCCCTGATGTCGACGCCTATCCTCAACCCGCCACAGAGTGCGATCCTGGGAATGCATAAGATCATGGACAGGCCTATTGCTGTTGACCGTCAAGTTGTTATAGCTTCAATGATGTATGTCGCCCTTTCCTATGATCACCGGGTGATTGACGGGCGTGAGTCGGTCAGTTTCCTGATCAAGGTGAAGGAACTTGTTGAAGATCCTTTAAAAATGCTGACGATGGGAGAAGATCCTGTTACTCTCCTGCTCGATTTGTAAAATTCAGATTTCATGCGTAGAAAAGTTGATTTCCTGGTAATTGGCTCAGGCATAGCCGGATTGTCATTCGCAATTAAAGTTGCTAAGCACGGCAAGGTTTGCATTGTGACCAAATCCAGAATGGATGATACGGCGACAAGCTGGGCCCAGGGCGGAATTGCTGCGGTGATGCATACTCCCGACACCTTCGAGAAGCATATCCAGGATACTATTATTGCTGGCGATGGCCTTTGCAATGAACATATTGTGCGGCTTACGATTACCGAATCGACCGACAGGATCAGGGAACTGATCCGCTGGGGAGCCAAATTTGACAAGACGAAGTCGGGTAAGTACGACCTGGCCAAAGAAGGGGGGCATTCGGAATACAGGGTGCTTCACCATAAGGACAAAACCGGGCGGGAGATTGAAAATACACTTCTGGACCAGGTAAAGCGTCATCCGAACATAGAGATCCTTGAAGACTATTTTACCATTGATATTATCACCCAGCACCACCTGGGAATCGAAGTCAATAAAAAAACGAATGACAATACCTGCTTTGGAGTTTATGTGCTTAATCCGCGCACAAGGCTTGTCGACACTATACTGTCGAAAATAACCCTCATCGCCACGGGCGGGGCGGGAAATGCATACAGCAATACCACCAGCCCGCTGATTTCGACCGGCGACGGGATTGCCATGGTTTACAGGGCCAAGGGGGCGGTCGACAACATGGAATTCATGCAGTTCCACCCTACTTCTCTTTATAACCCTGATGAAAAACCCGCTTTTCTCATCTCAGAAGCCGTGAGGGGTTTCGGTGCAGTTCTCAGAACCCGCGAAGGCAAGGAATTCATGTTCAAGTACGATTCGAGGCTTGAACTTGCCCCAAGGGATATTGTGGCCCGGGCCATTGACAACGAAATGAAGATCCTTGGCGATGATTACGTTTATCTTGACTGCCGCCACCTCCCGAAAAACGAAGTGATTGACCATTTCCCGACCATCTATGCAAAATGCCTCAGTGTGGGGATTGACATTACAAGGGACCTCATCCCTGTCGTACCTGCGGCGCATTACACCTGCGGAGGAATACGCACCGATGAATTCGGAAGAAGCACCATCCTCAACCTCTATGCCTCGGGAGAATGCGCTTCAACAGGACTACACGGCGCTAACCGGCTTGCTTCCAATTCCCTCCTGGAGTCACTTGTATTTTCGCATCGTTCCAGCATGGATGCCATCAGCAAGTTCAATTCCATTGCAATTAAAAATGAAATCCCCGACTGGAATGCAGAAGGGACGGTATTGAATGAAGAAATGGTGCTGATCACCCAGACCCTGAAAGAAGTACAGAGCATCATGAGCACCTATGTAGGGATCGTCAGATCAAACCTGCGTCTTCAGCGGGCTCATGACAGGCTGGAGATACTGTACAGGGAAACTGAAGAATTGTACGAAAAGTCAATCCTTACGCGGAAGATCTGCGAGGTAAGGAACCTGATCAATATCGGTTACCTGGTAATAAAAGCTGCAAAAGCCAGGCACGAAAGCAGGGGTTTGCATTATTCGCTCGACTATCCCAGGGTCTTGAAAAAAAACAGGCCGGGATCCAATTGACCATCCGCTGTAAAATCAAAATTATCCATGGCACTTATAAAAGCAGTTAAGGGAGTTGTCCCGGTGTTCGGCAGGAATTGTTTTCTGGCGGATAATGCAACAGTCACGGGAGATGTCATTCTGGGGGATGACTGCAGTGTATGGTTCAATGCAGTTGTCAGGGGCGATGTTCATTCCATCCGTATCGGGAATAATGTCAATGTCCAGGACGGAGCCATCATCCACTGCACCTACCAGAAATGGCCGGTTCAGATAGGGAACAATGTTTCCATCGCACATAACGCCATCATCCATGGCTGTACAATTCACGATAATGTGCTGGTGGGCATGGGAGCAATCATTATGGACGGGGCAGTGATCGGGAGCAACTCAATAGTAGGAGCCGGGGCCCTTGTCACCGAAGGCAGCAGGGTTGAATCAGGATCGGTCTGGGCAGGGGTGCCAGCCCGTAAAGTCAAGGATATTGACCAGGGCCTGCTTGAGAGCCAGGTCAACAGGATCTCAGGAAATTATAACCGGTACGCATCGTGGTACGGGGATGACCCGTCAACCTGGAAATAAAAAAAAGCCGGTTCTCTCGAACCGGTTTTTTTATTTTTGCTGACTGCAGACTACTTACTAGTTCCCTATTCCAAGTCTCTTCTTCACAAGGGGCATGATGTCATCTGAAGGTTCACTGTAAAGCACAACATCTTCAATGGCGTTGATGATATAAGTGTACTTGTTTTCCTTTGCAACTTCCTTAACAGCTGCTTTTGCTTTTTCGATAAAAGGCTGCACGAGCTCCTGCTGCTTAGCCTGCATATCGGTCTGAGCTTTCTGCTGGAAAGCATCAATACGTGCCTGAAGGTCCTGCAATTCCTTTTCCTTTGTCTGTTTGATAAGATCCGACATGGTGGCGGACTGTGACTGGTAATCCATGTATTTATTTTCAAACTCGGATTTCATTGCATCCAGCTGGTCGGTAAGAGTCTTCTGGTAAGTCTGAAGTTTAATTTTTACTGAATCAATGCCAGGCATGGCCTGGAGTAAGTTATTGAATTCAACATGGCCGATTTTAACAGGATTCTGTGCCTGAGCTAAAGCTGACATACAGAGAATCAGTGCAATTACGGCAAAGATCTTTGCTAATTTTTTCATTTTTTACAATTAAATGGTTTATACTCTTATTGGGACTGCAAAATTATTAAAAATTCCCGAATGCCAAATACAGGAATGCAGCCTATTTTTTCCCGCTTTTGTCACCAGCAGGGTTGCCTCCACCGGTTTCACCCGTTTTACCTCCGCCGGTTTCGCCCGGAGCTCCTTTTTTACCCTTACGGCCCGACAAACTTGCGCCCAGCTTGTCGAGAACCTCATCACTGATATCGTATTTAGGGTTGGCAAATAAGATCGAAAGGCTGCCTCCCTTATCAAAGATTACCGCGTAGTTATTGCTTGTGGCTATATCCTGGATGGCGTTATATATCTTCTCCTGGATTGGTTTAACAAACTCCTGCCTTTTTTTGAACAGGTCCCCGTCTTTTCCGAACCTTGACCTTTGAAGGTTTTTTGCTTCTTTTTCGGCATCAATGATCTCCTGCTCCTTTTTCTTTTTCATATCCTCCGGGAGAAGCACCGACTGGGCCTGAAACTCCTTGTACATCCTGTCAACCTCTCCAAATTTGACATCGATCTCTTTCTGCCACTGGTTGCTTAATTCATCAAGCTGAGCCTGGGCTTCTGCAAATTCAGGGATATTATCCAGTATGTACTGGCTGTCGACATATGCAAATTTCTGGGCCCGGGTGGATAGTGAGACCAACATGAAAAATGCAACTGCAAAAAACGCTAACCTTTTCATACGCTTAATGTTTGATACTGTCTTTTAATTTTTTTATTTCGCTTTTCGCTTCTAGTCTATTGATGAGTTTATCGAGAAATGGAACTGGCTTCCATTGGCACCCGGGGCATTCGGGATTGGATCCAACCCATAGCCCCAGTCAAGTCCAAGCAATCCGAACATCGGCAGGAACACTCTTACTCCTACACCAACCGAACGGTAGACATTGAAAGGATTAAAATTCCTCCAGATGTACCAGTCGTTTCCTGCTTCAAGAAATGCAAGTCCGTAGATCGTGGCTGAAGGATTCAGCGAAATAGGGTACCTGAGTTCAAGGGTGTATTTTGTATAAACAGTCCCGCCAAGCACTGTATTGGGATAACCCGGGGTCAGGGAGTTATTGACATATCCCCTCATCCCGATAAGCTCCCTTCCGTCCATATTATTATATCCTGTAAGCCCGTCTCCCCCAAGGTAAAATCTCTGGAAAGGAGTAACTCCAAGGTCATAATTATACGCTCCAAGCACACCGAACTGTATCCTGGGTGACAGCACCAGTTTCTGGATAAGGTTGATGTACCAGGCGCCTTTGAACTTGAATTTCCAGAATTCGACCCATTTGTATTTTTCATTCACTGTCATCGTGTTGTAATCCACGTTCCCGTTGAATAAGGAATAAGGAGGTGTGAATTCACCTGTGATGGTGAATTCCGAACCGTTCCTCGGGAAAATGGGAGCATCAACGGAATTCCTTGAAAGAATAATGGAATAGTAGAGAGCATTGTAGGTACCGTTACCTCCTCCGAAAGTAAAGATGGAAGAGTAATTCTGGGTTGTATACTTATTGTAGGTAAGTGACTGGTACAATGTAAAATAATTATCAGGCCATTTCAACTGTGACCCAAGACCAATTGAAACCCCGTCGATCTTAAAATAGCCGTACAAGGGATCTCCGCTGGAAAGGCCGTTGGTATAGCGTGAATGGACGTATGAAAGGCTTAATGCCAATGGTTTTTTACCTCCGACCCAGGGCTCGGTAAACGAGAATGCATAACTGTAATACCCCACACCGTATGTCTGGAACCTCACACTGAGTTTTTGTCCGTCACCCGCCGGGATAGGTCTCCAGGCCTTGAAGTTTATTATATTTCTAAGCGAGAAATTGTTAAATGACAAACCCAGGGTTCCTATGATCCTGCCGTAACCCCATCCACCCGACAACTCAACCTGGTCGGCCGAGGTCTCTTCAACCCCGTATTCAATATCCACCTGGCCAAGATCAGGTCTCGGGTTGACGTTTGGAGTCAGCTTTTCCGCGTCAAAATATTTCAGCTGTGCGAGTTGGCGCTGCGACCTGATAAGATTATCCCTGCTGAACAACTGCCCGGGCCTCGTCTGCACTTCACGCAGTGCCACATGATCATTGGTCTTTGTATTTCCCTTGATACTAACCTTGCTGATAGTAGCCTGGGGGCCTTCACGCATCCTGATCTCAAGGTCAACCGAGTCATTTTCAACCCGGGTCTCAACCGGCACCACGTCAAAAAAGAGATACCCGTCATCCATATAAAGAGACCTGACATCAGCACCGTTGGGGTTATACGACAAAGCCGTTTCCAGGGTTTGCTGGTCATATACGTCTCCTTTTTTAAGCTTGAGGAACTGGCTTAGCACGGTGGAGGAATATTTCGTATTGCCAACCCAGGCTATATTACGTATATAATATTTCGGACCTTCTTCAACCCAGATGTCAATATTGATAGAACTTTCATCGAAGTTCGAAATTGAGTCCCTGGTAATCCTCGCATCCCTGTAACCGAGCGCACTATAACGTTTGATCAGGTTCTGCTTGTCTTCCTCGTAATCTTCCGGTATGAATTTTGACGACTTGAAGATCCTCAACCTTACCGTATTGGTACCCTGCTTTTCAATATCGTTCGCAATTTCAGTAAAATCAAGGGTTGCCGCATGATAACCGGTTTCGGCGATCATCTCGCTGGCGCCGTCAAGCGGGTTGAACACGCTTTTTTCCTTGGTCTTCTTCATTGCTGCAGCAACCAGTTCATGGGTAAGCTGTGTATTCCCATGGATGTTCAGCGAATAGATCTTTACCCTTTCGCTTTTGTTGATAATGATATATAGGACCACATCATTGGCAGTAGCAGAATCCTTCTTCTGCTGAATATTGATCTGGACATTCAGAAAACCTTTATCAGTATAAAATTTCCTGATGATGTTCTTTGTTTTAAGGATCATGTTGTCGGTAACATACTCACCCTTGACAAGCCTGATCTTTTCGCGAATGTCATCCGCGTCGGATTTTTTAATGCCGACAAACTGGAACTTCGACAGCCTTGGCCTTTCCTTCATCCAGATATCAAGAAATATCTGGTTATCGACAATTTTGGATATTGAGATCTGGATATCCTCGAAAAGTCCCTGGTCCCATAGTTTCCTAAGGGCCCCGGTGATCTTGTCACTGGGCACTTTGATCTTTTCGCCGACGGTGAGGCCCGAAAGCATGATCAATACATTCCCGTCGAGGTACTTGACCCCGCTCACGGTAATTCCTCCGATAATGTATTCTTTCGGGTTTCCATAATCGGGTAAAGCCTGCTGGCCGATAGTGATCTGGGCCCTGGAAACCGGAACGAGAAGTACGAGAAGCAAAAAGAGTATCAGAAAACGTTTATCCATCCTATCGGCTATGCATTTTTTGTTCAAGTTTATTAATCTGTTCGCTGGTCAGTCCGAACCTTCTTTCCCTCTGCTGAAAATCAACGATAGCAGCATAGAAATCTTCTTTTGAAAAATCAGGCCATAAAACCGGGGTAAAATATAATTCCGTATAGGCTATCTGCCATAGCAGGAAATTACTTACCCTGTATTCACCACTGGTCCTTATAAGTAATTCGGGTTCCGGAATATTATGAGTAGTCAGAAAACGGTTGAAACAATCAGCGTCAATTTGATCAGCCATGAGCTTTCCGTTCTTTACTTCATTAATGATGGACTTTACCGCCTCCAGGATCTCCCACCTGGAACTATAGCTGAGAGCCAGCACGAGCGTAAGTCCTGTATTGCCTGCAGTCGCCTGCATTGATTTGGTCAATTCTTTCCGGCTCCCCGATGGAAGACTTTGAAGGTCGCCTATAGCTTCGAGACGGATATTGTTTTTCATCAGGGTTTTCATCTCCTTGTGAAGTGACTTCACCAGGATACGCATCAGGGCATCGATCTCATATTTAGGTCGGTTCCAGTTCTCGGTCGAGAAAGCATACATTGTGAGCCAGCCTATTCCAAGTTCAGCGGCAGCCTCAACCGTGTTCCTCACAGAATCCACCCCCCTCTCATGACCAAGAGTCCGGGCAAAACCCTGCTTCTTTGCCCAACGCCCATTCCCATCCATGATGATGGCAACGTGAGCAGGCAATTTTTTAATGTCAATCTTTTCTTTTAAGTTCTGTCCGGTCATGTATAGGTTAATGCTCTAAATCTCTGCAACGCCTTGGCGATAACAGGTTAAATTTGTATGTCAGCGTGATGCCGCTGAATGAATACCAGTCGTTTGTCCTCGAATTCCCTCTCTGCATCCCGGGAGTATAACTCAGGGTGGGATCCGAAAGGAACTGTGAAGGATCATCCTTGTTTATCGCTGGACCGTCAAGATAATAGGTCTTGCTCACATCGTCAAGATAATCGGTAAAGGTTTTGTGGATCTCCCAGAACACTGTAAGACCAAGCCTCCTGGCCAGGCTTATCTTTACTCCCAAACCGAAAGGTATGCTGAAGGAATATGTTTTATAGGGTGTCCTTCCTTCATATCCGACATTCTGCCCCTCAGTTCCTACATCCCTTAACGAGACACCCCCGTTCTTGGGACTAAAAAGAAAAAATGAAAATCCGGTGTAAATATAAGGAGTTATCCAGTTCTTGCGGCTTCCGATATAAAAATCGAAGAAATTAAATTCCGCTTCAGCCGAGATATCCGTCACCGGACTCTCAAACGCAAGGTTCCTTTCGGGCATGAATTTCGACTGGGCCGAATTACCCTTGACCGTCCCACGGTATGCACTGACCTTCACTGCCCAGCGGTCGTCGATATTGTATCTTACAAGCGCCCCGTAAGCAAGCTGGTAGTTCTGAAAATGCTTCCCGGGGTTCAGATCGCCGAGGTAATAACTACCCCCTCCGTATAAACCCACTTCTATGGTCTGCGCATAAATCTGCTCAGTGTAAAAACAGAATATACCTGCAGCAAGAAAGGGCACCCAAATCATTGGTGTCCAGCTTTGTTCTGCATGTAATCTCTTAAACATAAATGAGCTGCTTTTTTAACAATCTATTTAAACGCTGAAATCCTGATTTTATTGGATAAACTTTTATTAAGAATTTGCATTAATTCCGGACATCCAGGCCCCAGTTCAGTTTATCCCTGAGAGTATTGAAAAATGAAGCATCCTTCAGCCTCAGGACATTGATCCTGAAATCGGCTTTCCTGATAACCAGTTCAAGGGGATTTTCAACCTCTTGAATACGTGAATCCATGCTTACAAAAAATGATGTCTTTTCACCGCTGATCAGGATGCGTATTTCAACATCATCTCTTAATACCACTGGCCTTACTGTAAGATTATGGCTTGCAATAGGCGTTATGACAAAAGATCCTGCATCAGGTGCAATGATGGGCCCTGTACAGCTGAGTGAATACGCTGTGGAGCCGGTGGGAGTGGATACTATAAGTCCGTCAGCCAGGTACGAATTAAGAAAATCACCGTTGACCCATGTCCTGATCGTAAGCATCGACATAGGTTTTGCCTTATAAACGGTAAGTTCATTCAAGGCAAAATTGGAAGGACTGAACAAACCGGTACCTGTCTCAAGTTTAAGCAGGGTGCGATGGTCAAGCTTATAATCTGAAAGGAGGATGGCATCAATGGCTGGAACAATCTGTTCCCTGGAAATGCTTGAGAGAAAGCCAAGCCTTCCCATGTTGATTCCCGTCAGAAGAATGCCTGAATCGCCAACTACTGTCACCGCATCCAGCATGGTACCATCCCCGCCAATAGAAAATAAAATATCGACCTTGCCCCGGATATCTTCCTCAGTATTAAAAAGCAGAGGTTTAACCTTGCTCTTAAGCCTTCCGTTTACGGTATTAAAAAAAGGTTCATAAAAATACAAGGGCAGGCCCGCTGGTTCAAGCTTATCCACAAGAATTTGCAGAAAAGGCAACACCCCTTCGGCCAGCTGTTTTCCGTAAATGCCAAATCTCATCAGGAAGGCTGATTTTAAAATAGTTTGCAAAGATACAGTAAAATAGGATACAAAAAAGGGTCAAATGGGAGCAATAAAGTGAATGTAAAGCCCTGGTTTGCCAAGGAGATTCATTGAGCCTTCCACCCTGATAACCACGTCATAATAAGTCGTAAAATCAAGGCCAAGCCCGAATCCCATCATAAATGTATTCTGAAGAGAATTGAACGGGATATAAACCTCATCATATCCGTAAGCTTTCTGCCGGTAGGCATAGACATACCCCAGGTCGGTAAAAACATTAAGGTATAATGCCAGGGGAATAGTATTGAACTTATTGGTCCCGATGAAGTTAAGCTTTTCAACCCTTTCGGGAATCAGTGCAAATTTGATATTGTTTTTGAACACAAGGTAATGCTGTCCGTCCACAACATAATACTCATACCCCCTTACGAACTCCCGGCCATAGCCCAGGCCCTTCTGCAGGTAGTAGGGCTGCTGGGATTCCAAACTGAGCTTCCCAAGCAATGAAAACGCATAATACCATCGGTCGGTGAGCTGAAAATACTTGCGGAAAGCCGATTTGATATAAGTGTCATGGGTAAACCAGTAAGGAAAGGAATGGTTCAGTTCCAGGTCGAAATACCATCCGTTCAAAGGATAGTACTGTACATCCCTGTGATCGTTCCTGTACTGGTACCAAAGGGTTGCAAAATCCTGGTTGTTGCTGAACGACAGGGAAAAGCCCGGTACATGCAAAACAGTATCCTGCAGGTAATAATGATTATAGGCAAGCCGTATTGTATGGATCACGTAGATATTCGGCCTTAACAGCAGGTCGGCAAAAGCATAGGTCAGCTCCTTCGGATAGCTGCTGGTCCCGTTGTAATACAATGGCTTGTTATCAATGGTCTGAATGGCCACCTGGTGGTTGAGTTCGATGTCAGCCCCGAACCCTGCTCCTATGGTCTGCTTCCTGTTAATATAAGGTATTTTGTAGGTAAAGCCATATTTCTGGTTGAACCCGAAGTGAGTGATGATCTTCAGGGTTTCATTCCTTCCCCTTACATTGAAGAATGTAAAATCAATTCCGTAGGTCAGCTTTGTCCAGTCCCAGGTCTGGAGCCAGGCATTGATATTCTGGTCCGAAAGCTGAAAATACGGGATGGGCCAAATATACCAGCGTTCAATGACCTCTATGCGCAGGTTTAAACGGTTCGAGCCATGGTCAACACTTGTATCCATGGTCACGAAATTGAACAAACGGGTATTGAAAATATTCTCTTGTGCATGCTCCAGGATATCGGGCAAACTGGCGATTTTCAGCGTGTCACCTTCATTGAATTTCAATTCACGGAGGATGATGTTAGGGTGAGTGATGCGGTTCCCCGAAATACTGATCTTTCCCGCAATGACATACGGGTCCTGCGCCCCTGAACTCAGGGAGGAAAAAAGTAAAAACAGAACCATGGCCTGTTTCAGCAAGCGGTTAACTGCTGCTGCCCCCTGTTGCATGACTCAGATATTTAAGTAATTCATCAGGGAATCGAAGCGATCCTGCAAGCCATCGGTAAAGGAATCTTGCTTTGACCAGCTTGCTTTGACAAGGTAATTGTAACGGTAAAAGGTCTGCAATACGGCACCGATATCAACCCTGTTCACCTTGATCGTAATCTCGAGTTTCGTGGAATCAGGATGTGAAGTAATATATAAACTAAGGATCTTGGCATCGTTTGATTCGACTATACCTGCAATCTCGGTAAGCAGGTAATCTTTCTCGTTGATTTCAAGCACTATAATGCCCCCCGGATGTTTCAGGGTTGTGATCGAAGAAAGTGCCCCGACCAGGTCGGGAAGTGAAATCACTCCCATATACTGGTTTTTAATGTTCAGTACAGGCAGAATCGTAAGCTTTTGATCAGAACAAATCAGGAAAGCATCATAAATGTGCTGATTTTCAAAAATACACGCCTTACTCAGCACAATTTTCCCATCCCATACCGGCTGTTCAAACTCGCCCCTGTTATAGATATCTGAATCGGAGATAAGCCCCATAAAGTCAAGTTCATTCACAACCGGGAGGTGGGAGACCCGGAGTTCATCCATCAGCCCAAGTGCATCCGAACCGATGTCGGAGGGTCTCAGGGCTATTATTGTATCGTTGATGAGGTCTTTAGCTATCATTGAGAATGCTAAGATAACTATTATATCTCATATGGCTGACCTTCCCTCCGTCCAGAGCGGCTTTCACGGCGCAACCAGGTTCATGGGTATGA
>JBAXBP010000091.1:0-12888 GCA_037141915.1 Bacteroidota bacterium
ATTAAGAACATTTTTGGCTGTTCCCCTGAAGACGTAGTTGATGACTTTGCTCCTATTGGAAGGGTAATATTTCCTGAAGACGCAGAAAGAGTCATTAGCGACATCGAATACTCTGCAAAGCATTTGACATACTTTACCTGTGAGTTCAGAGTGCAAATACCTGACAAACCAATTCAATGGATATTCTCCAGATCAACGCCTGAGAAATTGGCAGATGGCAGTATAACCTGGTATGGCTTCAATGCAGACATCACTGAGATGAAGCAAACGGAGCGGGAATTAATTAAAGCGAAAGAACAAGCTGAACAAAGCGACCGCCTGAAATCAGCCTTTCTTGCGAATATGAGCCACGAGATAAGGACGCCGATGAACGGCATTCTGGGGTTTGCTGAACTGCTTAAAGAACCGCACTTGACAGATGATGAGCAACAAGAGTACATCACCGTCATTGAGCGAAGCGGCAAGAGGATGCTCAACATCATCAACGATATTGTCAGCATCTCGAAAATTGAATCGGGGCAGATGGAAGTTTCGATAAAAGAAACCAACATTAACGAACAAATCGAATTTATCTCGACTTTCTTCGCTCCTGAGGCTGATAAAAAAGGAATACAGTTTTTGGTTGCCCGCGCTCTGCCCTCAATCGAATGCCGCATTAAAACAGATCGTGAAAAAATCTATGGAATCCTGACCAACCTCGTTGGTAATGCGATAAAGCATACTCAGACGGGCTCCGTCGAACTGGGGGTTGAGAAAAAGGGGCAATACCTTGAATTTTATGTGAAAGATACCGGTATTGGTGTAAATGATCATCATAAGGAAATTATTTTTGAAAGGTTCAGGCAAGGTGATGATTTAACTAAACAATTTACGGAAGGTACGGGATTGGGTCTATCCATTTCCAAAGCCTACGTGGAAATGCTGGGCGGAGAGATTTGGCTGGAAAGTGAGTTGGGGAAGGGGTCGACCTTTTACTTTACCATTCCTTGTAACGTTGATTCGGAAGCGAAACCCTCGATTAAAAACGGTTCTGCCATCACAGAAGCAGACCATCAAGGTAAAAGTCTGAAAATTCTGATTGCCGAGGATGATGAATCGTCGGTATCATTTCTGTCAACAGCACTCAAGATGTATCGCAGTGAGATTTTAACCGTAGGAACTGGAATTGAAGCGGTCGAGGCGTGCCGCAACCACCCCGACATTGATTTGGTTCTGATGGACATCAGGATGCCCGATCTGGACGGGTATTCAGCAACCCGCCAGATAAGGCAATTCAACAAAGACGTGATCATTATTGCACAGACGGCATATGCAATGGCTGGCGACAGGGAAAAGGCAATCGAGGCAGGATGTACTGACCACATTGGTAAACCAATTACAATGGGTGTCCTCAAAGGGTTGATGGAAAAATACTTTGGCAAACAACAATGAATCTCCTGACTTTAGGCAAAGGTTAACCGATGCGGGATTCAACGATCAGATTTTAAGGCCTATTGATTCTAATGATCTCAAAGAGTTAATACGAAAGCATTTCAAGAAATAAGCAAAAAGCAATAAGAAACTGGATGACAAACAAAAACACTAAACAATATGGCTGACAAGTTTTCCAATATCAAAATCAGAGAGCCAAGAGCATCTAAACAAGTTAAGATCGGATCAGAATTAAAGCCAGAAATTATAATTGACCTAATTGCTAAATGGCAATCTATGTTGGACTTAATTGCTAAGCTTATCGATGTTCCGTCTGTCTTAATTATGAAGCTGAACGAAGATACAATAGAAGTATTTATAAAAAGCCAAACGGAAGGCAATCCATATAAAGCAGGAGAAAAAGCCAAACTTGGTTTTGGATTATATTGTGAAACTGTAATCGGAACACAAAAGAAATTGCTGGTTCCCGATGCCACGAGAAGTCCGATATGGAAAGATGATAATCCAGATATTGACCTTGGGATGATTTCATATCTGGGTTATCCAGTTAACTGGCCCGACGGCGAGGTGTTTGGCACCATCTGCATATTAGACAATAAGTCAAACCACTATACAAAAACAGTTGAAGATTTGATAGATCAGGTAAAACAAAACCTTGAAACAGATTTAACAATGCTTGTATATCAGCAAGAATTGTTAGAAAACAACATCCAGCTAAAGGAATTAAATAGTGTCAGAAATAAGTTTTTTTCCATCATCGCTCACGATCTAAGAAGCCCGTTCTCCAGCCTTTTGGGCCTTACTGAATTAATGGAAAAAGAACTGCCAATAATGGACAAAGACCAGATTCAAAAGAGTGCCGTGACGTTAAGGCAATCAGCAAAAAACCTTTATGGGTTGCTTGAAAACCTGTTGGAATGGTCGCTGCTGCAACAGAACTTGACAACCGCCAATCCTGAATTGTTTCCATTAATGCCGAAAGTTAATTCAAGTTTGAATTCCGTAAGGGATTCAGCGAATAAAAAGGGAATAGAAATCATTACTGATATCCCTGATGATTTGATGGTTTATGCCGATGAACAGATGTTGGACGGTATCCTTAGAAACTTATCTGCCAATGCCGTAAAATTTACTCCGAAAGGTGGAAAAATTGCAATTGCGGCAAAGGCTGGGTTCGACAACTGGGTTGAAGTTTCTGTCAAGGACACAGGCATCGGAATGACCAGGGAAATGGCCGATAACCTATTCAATAAAGATGTTAATACAAGCCGCAGGGGCACCGAGAAAGAACCCAGCACGGGCTTGGGATTAATAATCTGCAAGGAGTTTGTGGAAAAGCAAGCTGGTAAGCTTTGGGTTGACAGCGAAGAAGAAAAAGGTAGCACGTTTTATTTTACGCTGCCAAACAGAAAAGATGAAACGATAACCATTGAAAAGAAAGAGTTAAACTTATGCCAATAGTTAGAATATACTTTTTCATGTTTACCGGTTTTAATAAAAGTTTTTTATTCCCGCAGACTGTTTACTGAATTATTACTGCCTTTCAATTTTATTTAAACTCAGACGTATTCTTAAAATTGTATGCATGTCAAACCTTGCCAGGTTAAACTGAAATCCGCATCAGTGATTTGCAATACATACCACTGATTACATGTACAATGTGTGCCATGTTAAAATTTTATAAAGGAACCGCCGGGACATTTATCGCCATTAATGCATCAGAAATTTATGATTTATCCAGTTGCTACTTTGAACAGCAGGGGGAGCAACCAGAATGGACCACTTACATTAACCGGCTGCCTTGGTTTGTTGAGATATCTCGCTACATTTGTATCAATAGCTAAACCAACAACCGATGTACATAACCAACCTGAGCCATTTTCTTGACAAGCAGGGAAACATTGTAAAAGAAATGCACCAGGAGAGCCGGGAAATGGCGGGCTTCCTCGCTTTAATTGTCGATGCTGCCACCAAAGAAATTGAGCCGCAGGCAATGGCAACCATTATTCGATGCCATAATAAAAAATGCGCTGGCACCATTGAAATCGTGGTTGGATCAGAAAAGGATGAAATAATGTGGATGTGCACACATTGCGACGATGCTGGAAAGATCAGCGGGTGGCAGAAGACCAGGTGGGACAATCGGATATAACAGTATCAGGGGCTGCAAGCAATTATCCTTTCCTTATGCATGCTTTTATGTTTTAGGTTTTTTTACGAAATAATTAAGCTTGTTATCCTTACGCTGTTGATATCTATCCCTCGTTTCTTGCTCTTTACTTTTATCATCAATAAATATTGTGGTTCTGCCCCCGTCAAGGGTTATGGGGTATAAACCTATTAGTGAACCTGACAAAAGTTTTGAATCGGGAACTTTATGTCGGTTATGTTCCTGCATCATTCGGTATTCCAGCGTGGTTTTTTTCATTTTTCGTTTTTTTCCATTAGTTTGGAAATGTAAAATCCCAGGTATTTCTACAAGATACGAATAATTTTTGTGTTTCTCAAGATAAAGCTTCAGACAAAGCTGGTCGTTGTCGTTTTTAGCCCCGGCAGCGAGCCGTCATTCGGGAAAAACAAAAACCGCAGGCTGTTGCTCTGACCACCTTTCGAAACCTGTCAGAATTAAGGAACTCAGGAAGGTGATGCAAAAATATTTTGGCAAATAGCATTGAATGAATCAATCTTCACGTGGTGGACGTCTTGTTCCGCTTGATGTCCTTTATCAAGAACCCTCCTTTATCGATCAATTCTATTTTGATCACTAAACATGCTGTAGTGGAACTGCTTACATAATTATCAGGGATTCACGACAATCATTAACTGAATTATTGGTATACCTTTATATGTTATTAGTTTCTGATGGAAGCGATATTAATCCTTTCAGTTTAACAAAAGGTGATAATGAAAAAAAACGATAATAAATCGGGCGCCGAATTCCTGCGCCAGCAGGCAGAAGAACGGCTGAAAAAGAAATCAGTAGAAGAAAGGGGGAACCTTTCAGAAACAGATTCATTGAAACTCATTCACGAGCTGGAGGTTCACCAGATAGAACTGGAAATGCAGAATGACGAGCTCCGCCGCGCGCGGGCTGTGGCTGAAGTTGCTTCTGATAAGTACACCAACTTATATGATTTTTCGCCGACCGGGTATTTATCGCTCTCAAAGCAAGGCGAGATCACAGAGTTAAATCTCTATGCAGCCCAACTGCTTGGAACAGAACGCTCATATTTAAAAGGTATACGGTTCGGCATTTTTGTTTCCGATGATACCAAAGACACCTTCAATCAGTTCCTTGAGAAGGCGTTTAAGGACAATACTAAAGAAGTTTGCGAGCTCAACCTGCTGCAGAAAGGGAATTCTGCCGTTTTTGTTCACTTAACTGGTTTAGCGGCCGGTAACGGGGAAACCTGTCTGGTAAGTTTGATTGACATCACCAAGCGAAAACAAGCAGAAATGGAGCTTCGTGAGAGCGAGGTAAAGTTCAAGGCATTGTTTGAAACTGCAACGGATGGTATTGTTATGTTGACTGCCGATGGCGAGATCTGCGCGTTGAACGAAGCATTCGCCAGAATGCACGGGTTCACTGTCGATGAAATGATGGATATGAATATTTCAGACCTTGATACGCCTGAAATCAGCCTGCTTGCGCCTTCACGGATGCAACGGGTAATGGCTGGGGAATCGATGACCTTCGAGGTTGAACATTATCACAGGAGCGGTCACTCGTTTCCAATTGAAGTAACAGCAAACCTTGTCACCATTGCAGGAAATAAGTATTTCCTTGGCTTTCATCGCGAAATCACTAAACGCAAAGAACTGGAAAAAGCCTTGAATGAAAGTGAAACTCAGCATCGTTCTCTTTTTGAAATTTCAACCCAGGGAATAGTCTATCAAAATTCTGACGGATATATTGTTAAGGCTAATCCGGCAGCTCAAAAAATCCTCGGGCTAACTCTTGACCAGATGCAAGCCAGAACTTCTTATGACCCTCGCTGGTGTGCGATCAAAGAAGATGGTTCTGATTTTCCCGGAGAACAACACCCGGCAATGGTTTCACTTAAAACCCAAAAGGCTATTGAAAACACCATAATGGGGGTTTTTAACCCGATGGATGAAAGAGTTCACTGGATAAACATTAATGCATTTCCAATGTTGACAAAGGGTGAAGACACCCCTGATCTGGTTTATATCGTTTTTGAAGACTTTACCGTGCGAAAATTAGCTGAAGACAACCTGAAAGAACAATCGGCACGTTTGCAATTAGCAACCCGTGCAGGAGGGGTTGGTATTTGGGATTATAATATCATAAACAACATCCTTGTATGGGATGATCAGATGTTTAAGCTGTATGGGCTTGATAAAAACAAGTTTAATGGCGTTTATGATGCCTGGCTGACAGGAGTCCATCCTGAAGATAAAGAACGGTGTGACTCTGAAATGCAAAATGCAATATCGGGGGGACAAGAATATAATACTGAGTTCAGGGTGGTTTGGCAGGATGGAACAATTCACTTTATCAGGGCTCTCGCTGTTGTTCAAAAGAATGACTCGGGCAATCCCATAAAAATGACAGGAACCAACTGGGATATCAGCGCCCAAAAGCATGCTGAGCAATCATTGCGAGAGAACGAAAAGACTTTGCAAGATATGGATGTCGAAAAGGACAAGTTCTTCTCCATCCTTGCCCACGACTTGCGAAGCCCTTTTAACAGCCTTCTTGGGTTTAGTCAAATGCTGGTTGAAGATCTGCCCTCACTTTCGCAGGCGCAAATTCAAAGTATGACCCGTATGATGAGAAACTCTATCACCAATGTATATGGTTTGCTTGAAAATTTGCTGGAGTGGGGACGAATGCAAGGGGGTAAGATCCCCTTTGATCCTTCGCCGCTTGTATTGCTGCCTTCGATTTCTCCGGATATGCAGTTAGCGATGGATATGGCTAACAAAAAGGATATTACGCTCCGCATTACTATCCGGGAGGATTTGATGGTTTTTGCCGATCAATATATGCTTAGCGGCATACTGCGTAACCTGACTTCCAATGCCGTGAAATTTACCCCGAAAGGCGGGAAGGTTACGTTGGCTGCAAAACAAATTCCTGATAGCTGGGTTAAAATTTCAGTCAGTGATACAGGAATTGGTATGAGCAAAGAAATAGCAGATAACCTTTTTCGGCTTGATGCAAATACCAGCCGCAAGGGAACTGAGAATGAACCCAGCACGGGTCTGGGGTTGATCCTCTGCAAGGAGTTTGTGGAAAAGCAAGGCGGCAGGCTTTGGGTTGAATCTGAAGAAGGCAGGGGAAGCACCTTTTATTTTACACTCCCTTTCTCTACTGAAAATAAGCCAGAAGAAATCATTACCGATTTAGTTTCGGAAGGGCAAAGTAAAAAACTGAAAATATTAATTGTGGAAGATGACGAGATTTCAGATTCCCTGATCTTAACTATCATTGAAAAATATGGCAAAGAAATCATTCACGCACAAACGGGAATGGAAGCTGTTGAATCTTGCCGAAACAATATTGACCTCGACCTGGTGCTGATGGATATTAACCTGCCTGAAATTGACGGGTTTGAAGCCACACGTCAAATCCGACAGTTTAACAAGAAAGTTATCATCATTGCGCAAACGGCCTATAAACAATTGTTTGAAAAGGTAATTGCCCTGGAATCAGGATGCAACGATTATATCGTAAAGCCTATTGATAGTAAATTACTGCTGGGGTTAATCCGAAAACATTTTTCCACTTCCCAATGATGCTAACGAATGCCTCAGTGAAAAAAAAACCGCCTTTGCAGGGCGGCTTTTTTTGTTATAAATAGAATGGACTTCAGAAGACTGAAAGTTCTCAGAACTTTCCTTGCTTGTCTTTCTTTTCCTTTTTCTCAAGCCTTTTTTCTTTCAAAGTTTTTGTCGGCTCTTTTTTTACACTCTTTTTAACATCTTTTCCTTTTGACATACTTTGGATTTTGATGGTTAATAATATTTCTTTACTGCCGGATGTATTAAAGCACAAAAATACGGATTATCATGGTTCCTTGATGAAATCCTCAGGTGAAGTTAGTTTTATCTCTGGTTTCTTGTCGTTTAACAGCTCAGCGTTCAGTTTCGGGAGGTCATTGCTTACGAACGCATTCACCTCGGTGATGACTTTCCCCGATTCCAGGCCCAGGAGATCAAGCCCCTGTACCTGTGAATCGGTAGGTTTACCGGGATACTGCATGATTGAACCATAAATAAAAGCAATCTTTTCACGCAGGCGTTCTTCCCCGGTTATTTTACCTTCCTGGGTTGATACTATCCTGGCATGTAGTGTGTCCATCCTCACTGAAATGGTCAGAAGCTTCTTTGACATGGACTTTGAAACAAGGCCTGAGAGTTTCTTCGACTGGTCGCGGATTTCCCTTACCTGCCTGTCGGTATAGGCCAGGGTCTGCAGCAGGTCGTAGGCCTTCATAATCACTTTTTGCCGGATTTCACGTTCCTGCAAGGAATACATGGATTTGGGATCGGCAAGCAGCCTGATTTTTGTTTCATAAACATCATTGTTCCTGAAAAGCTTTACGGTATACTCACCTGGTGAATAATCAGGTCCTGCAAATGCAGATCCCTCTATCTGAGGGGATACAGGTACCTTGGGAGGCTTCATCTGTATACTCCATTTCACCACATTGATCCCTTTTCGCATCCCTGCAGGCAGCCTCTTGATCATTTTTCCACCGGCATCGTAAATCTCGAGATGAATATCCCCGAACAAATGCCGTTTCTTCATATAATAGATAATTGAAGCTGCTTCCTGGGGAACCTGCCCTACATATTCATCATCCCCGTTCCATTGCTGGACATAAGAGTTCTCGTGGATGACATAGTCTTTCGGGTTCAGCCATTTCACATCCGCCTCAAGAACTTCCTTAGATATCTGTCGTAAAGGCGAAATATCATCAATGATCATTATGCCTCTTCCGTGGGTAGCCAGTACAAGGGATTGTTCTTTCTTATGGAAGACCATGTCCATGACCGGTACCCTGGGAACATTCCCTTTGAAAAATGACCAGGCCTGGCCACCGTCTATCGAAAGGTAAAGACCTCCCTCTGTGCCGAGGAAAAGAAGATCAGGTTTTACAAGGTCTTCTTTTATAACGTGGCAGTACGCATGAATTGCTGTATCGGCAAGGGATTTCCATGTTTTCCCAAGATCGGTTGATTTGAAAACATACGTTGTTTTATCTCCCATGCGGTGGCCGTCGAAAGTTGCATACACCGTGTTTTTATCGAAATGACCGGGTTCAACATACGAACACCAGGTGCAGGCCGGCAAGCCGGTGATGTTGCTTACCACATTGGTCCAGGTTTTTCCGCCGTCGGCAGTTACCTGGAGGTTTCCGTCGTCAGTCCCTGCCCATATAATAAGACTGTCGAGGGGGGACTCATTGATGGTGTATATCGTACAATGGTTCTCTGCGGATGAGTTATCTACCGTAAGCCCGCCCGATTTTTCCTGTTTCAGCTTTTTAGGGTCAGCAGTCGTGAGGTCGGGTGATATCCTGGTCCAGGAGTCACCCCTGTTGCTGGTTTTGAACAAATACTGGGCCCCGGCATAAAAGCGGTTGCTTGTCGGGCTGAATACCATAGGCGCATTCCAGTTGAAACGGAGTTCTTTGGTGTCTTTGTCCCTGAACGGGATGAGCGATTTGAACTCCCCTGTTTTGAGGTAGTACCTTGCGATCTTTCCACCCTGGAACTGCCAGTAAAGTATACTCGAATCGAGCTTGTCGCAGTAAACATAGAAACCATCACCAAAGCCGACGCTCTTCCAGCTGCTGTTGGTGATGCCGTTGGATGACCTTGACGGTCCATACCACGACCCGTTATCCTGCAAACCGCCGTAAACATTGAACGGTTCGGCATTGTCGACGCTCACATGATAAAATTGTGAAACCGGCACGTTGCGCATCATCCTCCAGGTATTCCCTTTATCCATAGAATAATACACCCCGCCATCAGTCCCCATATAGATCAGGTTATTATCTTTTTTGCTGATGTAGACAGGGTGGCAGTCGCTATGATAATTTCCGCCTTCAACAGCAGCAGAACTGAAGGTCTTGCCGCCGTCAACGCTTTTACTGATATTGGAGCCCGGCTTGTAGATCACATTGGTATCAATCGGATCAGGTGCCAGGAAAGAAAAATAGAACGGCCTGTCGTTCACAGCTTCCGAAGTAGTTAACAATGCCCATGTTTTTCCCTGGTCAGACGAGCGGTACAAGCCCGTTTTTGTTGCTTCAATGAGTGCATAAACCACTTCTGATTTCACAGGAGAAACTGAAACGGATATCCTCCCAAGTATGCCTTCGGGCATGCCGCTGCTGATCTTTGCCCATGTTTTGCCTGCATCGGCCGACCTGTAAAGCCCGCTGCCCTTGCCTCCCGAACTGAACGACCATGGAGTTCTTCTGAATTCCCACATCGCGGCATACATGATATCAGGGTTCTTCCAGTCAACAGCGATATCGCTGCAACCGGTGTTCTCATCAACATAAAGCACCTTGTCCCAGGTCTTGCCTCCATCATTTGTTCGGTACAAACCCCTGTCGGCACTTGAATTCCACAGGTTACCAAGGGCTGCTGCAAACACTATGTCGGAGTTCCTCGAATCAACTACGATCTTTGCTATCCTTTCGGACTTTTCAAGACCCATCTTCTTCCATGTCTCTCCCCCGTTGTTGGTTCGGTAAATGCCGTCGCCGACCGAAACTGAGTTCCTTACCCAGACCTCACCGGTGCCTACCCAGACTGTATCGGGATGCTGCTGGTCGATGGTTATGGAACCTATGCATTGCGTGTATTTTTCGAAAACGGGTTTAAAAGTGGTTCCGTAATTCTTCGATTTCCAAACACCTCCCGTGGCGGCCCCGACATATAAAACTGCAGGGTTTTTGTCCAGGGCATCCAAGGCGGTGATGCGACCGCTCATGGTAGCCGGGCCGATCTGCCGGGCCAGTATGTCACCGAAAGTGTTTTCATCGACTTTAATGCGGTCCTGGGCCTGCGTCAGTGTTGCAGTAATGCAAAAAAGGAAAGCGATAATGATTTTGATCACCAGTTTCATAAGCTGAAATTATAATGTGATTATTTTTTTACCGGGGTAATCGGGGGTTTAACAAAGACATTGTCATCAATATCGACGTTCACCTCGGTTTTTTCAATGACCACCGAGTAAACTGTCTGGTCCTTGATCTTTGTACTGATGGTCATGGCCATCTGTATGCCGTTGATATCCTTGTAGCCGGTGTAAAACGTTTCACTCTCGGTTTCATTCCCCTGGATTTTAATTTTTGATGACGTTTTCAGGAGGATAAAACTCTCGGCATCGATAAAGTAAACGTCGATGTCGCCATTGGCTTTGGTAACCTTTATTTTATAGGTGCTTGAGCCTTCCATGTCTTCTTTCCCGAGCAGTTCAACCTTGTGTCCTTTTTCTTTCCAGTTGTACAGAGGCCCTTCAAGATCGGCCTGCTCTTTCATATTCTTGACCTCATCGGGATTCATATCCTGGGGAGCAGTTGAGCCTGACCAGGGGATTACATTCCAGCCGGCTGTGCCATCGAAGCACTGAATCATTTTATTCCCCTGGACTTCTGCCTCCACCCTTACTTTTGCAGGGCGTTTGATAATGGCTGTGAATGGAAATTCCATTCCCTGGGCGACGTTCTTACCTGTCGATCTAACCGTCTTCCAGTCTTTCATTTTCTCAATTCCCGTGGCTTTGTAATAAGAGTTGAGAATATCATCAAGTTTCATATCCTGGGCATGCCCTGCAACTGAAGCAAGGAATAATCCGATCATCAATAAGGCAAAAGTTTTTTTCATGTGAATAGGTTTGTTTGGTTTATAGAATATTTAATCTCTCAAGGCATTTTCCCCGAAGCTTGCTTAAGAACCAAGGGCCGGGGTTAGCCGGAATTCATACAATGACTTAGACACAAAAATCCCAAAATTGTTACGGCAATTTAGAAATTATATGAATATGTCGAGTAATTTTGATTTTTACAATTCAGAAAAGACATAAAAAAATTATTCCCATGAATGTTTTCGGCAACCATTTCCTGCAGATCATACTTAGTTCCGTAGCGGTATATTTATTCCTCATCCTGGCCGTACGGCTTTTCGGGAAGAAGGAACTGGCCCAGCTTTCAGTATTTGACCTGGTATTCATCCTGCTTATTAGCAATGCGGTTCAGAATGCAATGGTGCTTGGTGATAACAGCCTTGCCGGGGGGCTGATTGCTGCCCTGTCGCTATTTGTGATAAATTATCTGATCAAACGGCTCCAGTTCCGTTTCCCGGGGTTCAGCCGTGTATTGCAGGGGGACCCTGTCATGCTGGTTTACCAGGGTGCAATACTCGAATCACACCTGAGACTTGCCAGGATCACACGCGATGAGGTTCTTGAAGCGATCAGGGAGCATGGTGTCCCATCGGAGAAAGAGGTGGATCTCGCAATTCTCGAAGTCGATGGCAATATCAGTGTACTCTCCAAAGAATTTTCAAAAAGGTCCAGCCACCGGCATAAGGGTCACAAGGTGGTGAGGAAAGAAAATTGAAAAGCGAAATTATAGTGAGCGAAGCATTTTACACAAGCCGTATTATTTGAATGAGCATTTTGCAAAAGCGGCGGTGTAAATATGCGAGTGATTTCGCTTTTCGCCTTTTATTTTGCGTACTGCACCGCCCTTGTTTCGCGGATCACCGTGATCTTGATCTGGCCGGGGTAGGTCATTTCGCTCTGGATCTTTTTTGAAAGATCGAACGCAAGCTGGTTGGCTTCCAGGTCGTTTAACTTATCCGCCCCGACAATGACGCGTAATTCGCGTCCTGCCTGGATTGCAAAAGTCTTGACAACACCTGGATAGCTGAGTGCGAGCTCTTCGAGATGCTTCAGCCTTTCAATATAGGCTTCAACGACTTCGCGGCGTGCACCCGGCCTGGCTCCTGATATTGCATCGCAAACCTGGACAATAGGAGAGATGAGGTTATCCATCTCGATCTCATCGTGATGAGCTCCAATGGCATTGATGATCTCGGGTTTCTCTTTGAATTTTTCGGCCATCTTCATACCAAGGATTGCATGAGGAAGATCTGGCTCGTTGTCGGGAACTTTCCCGATGTCATGAAGGAGGCCTGCGCGTTTGGCTTTCTTCGGATTAATACCGAGTTCCGCGGCCATGGTGGCGCTGAGCTTGGCTACTTCGATAGAATGCTGAAGGAGGTTTTGTCCGTATGACGAACGGTATTTCATCTTGCCGATCATTCTAAGGAGCTCATGGTGAAGATTGTGGATACCCAGGTCGATGCTTACCCGTTTCCCGGTTTCATTGATCTCCTGTTCGATCTGCTTGCGGGTCTTGGCAACTACTTCTTCAATCCTGGCAGGATGTATACGGCCGTCGG
>JBAXBP010000092.1:0-12821 GCA_037141915.1 Bacteroidota bacterium
CTGGACAGGTTCGGCGACACCCGGGTGTTTGCTTTATGTGCTGTCGCAACAAGCCTCTTCTGGATGTTGAAAATATATATAATACGCCTGCTTGGAACCGTTTTTCGTACATACTTCACCACTAAGGATTATCTGCAGAACATCCTTGTTTCAATGTTTACTACAGGACTTATCCTCCTTCCGCTTCTGATTCTGACAATATTCCTGCATTCCGATATATTGCTTTATATAACCATGATATCCATTTGTTTACTTTATATTTTTAGGGTGATGAGAGGTTATTTTATCGGAATTTCCATTAAGAAATTTTCCTACTTATTTTTATTTGTGTATCTTTGCACCCTCGAAATCCTGCCCCTGCTTGTAATTCTGAAAGGGATATTTCTTTTAAGCAAGGGCTTTTGATTTCAGTATTGTCTGACTTATAACAATTTTGAAATTGAAGATCAGGAATATCCTTGTTTCACAGCCACCACCGTCTTATTTTGAAAAATCTCCCTATGGGGAAATTGCAAAAAAATTCTGTGTTAATTTTACCTTCAAGCAATTAATCCAGATCGAGGGAATTCCTGCAAAAGAATTCAGGAAAGACAGGATCAACATCCTTGATTATACAGCTATTATCTTTACCTCCAAGAATGCTGTTGATCATTTTTTCAGGATCTGCAAGGAAATGAGGATTGAAGTGCCTGAATCCATGAAGTATTTCAGTATTTCGGAGTCAACAGCTTACTATCTTCAGAAATATGTCCAGTTCAGGAAAAGGAAGATTTTTCACAGCAAGGAGAGTTTTTCACTTCTTGTCGACCTGATCAAAAAACACAAAAGTGAGAAATTTCTGCTTCCCTGCTCCGACGTTCATAAACAGGATGTACCGAAGATGCTGGAAGAAAGCAAGGTTATCTATAAAAAAGCAATCATATACCGCACCCTGGCGAGGGATATGTCCGACACGGACATCACCAAATTTAACATGATTGTTCTATTTAGTCCGGCAGGAATCAAATCCCTCTTCAAGAATTATCCCAATTTCAAGCAGGGGAATATGGTGATTGCCGCACTGGGCCCTTCTGTTGCAAAAGCCATTAAAGATGCCGGCCTGAAGCTCGACGTTGAAGCCCCGACCAAGGAGGCCCCGTCTATCACCAGCGCTATTGAACAATTCCTTACGAAGGAAAACAAGAAAAAATAATCCCGGCAGGACAATTCCCTTCATGTTTAAAGCAACGGGTTAAATTCCAGGAAATGTCCCTCACCTTCTCAAAGAACGAACGTCTTCACGGATACCGGGCTATACGTTGCCTTTTTGCTGAAGGAAAATTATTCCATCTCCCTCCGTTCAGGGTAACCTGGATTAAAACAAAAGAGAGCACAACTGCTTTTCACCAGGTAATTATCAGCGTTCCCAAAGCCATCCATAAGAAATCCTCTGAACGCAATCTCATCAGGCGGCGTATCAGGGAAGCCTACCGTCTTAATAAATCCATATTGTATAAAACAGGCCGGGAGCATCCTCCCGCACTCTCTTTCTGCATCACCTACACCTCGAAAGAAATCCTGACTTACAGTACAATACATGATAAAATAAACTTACTTTTGCAGCGTTTAAATGAAGAGTGTGAAAAAAGTCTTTAGCGGATTTTTCATTCTTCTGATCAGGATCTACCAGGGAATGATATCGCCCTACCTTATGCCTTCCTGCCGGTTTACACCAAGCTGTTCTGAATACGGGATAGAAGCCATAAGGAAGCATGGGCCGTTTAAAGGAGGCTGGCTGACGTTGAAAAGGCTAGGCCGTTGCCAGCCCTGGGGAGGAACGGGATATGACCCTGTACCGTGAGCGAAAAACGAAAGGCGAAAAGCGCAATACGTTCGGCGAAGCCGAAATGAGCACACAAATGAAATAAGCAATTGGGGCGAATAAATAACGAAATAAGCAATTGGGGCGAACCATAACGAATAACGAATTCTGAATATGAGATTGATAAGAATAGTAATATTAATATTTATCCTTGGGGCCGGATTTCCCGGATTTACACAGGACAAGCCTGTAACTGAGGCAACGAAAGCCAATATCGGGTTTGAGCTGATGAAGAACCTGGATATTTATTCCAATCTGATGAAAGAGCTCAGTACTGATTATGTGGATGTGATCAACCCGGGACAGCTTACCGAGACCGGTATCGATGCCATGCTCGAATCGCTTGACCCTTATACGAATTTCATTCCCGAAAACCAGGTTGAAGACTATCGTTTTATAACAACCGGACAATATGGCGGCATCGGGGCTCTTATACATCAGCAGGGTAAATATGTGGTTATCTCCGAGCCTTATGAAGGATCACCGGCCCAAAAAGCAGGACTTAAAGCAGGGGATAAAATCATCAGGATCAACGGACAGGCTGCAGTAAATAAAAGCTATGACGAAGTCAGTGCTGTACTGAAAGGCCAGGCGGGCACTGTTGTAAAGCTGGTTGTTGAACGCAGCACCCCATCCGACACAATGGTAAAGGAGATCATCAGGGAAAATATTAAGATTGATAATGTTCCATACTCCGGCATGCTCAAGGACAGCATCGCTTATATCAAGCTTACAGGTTTCACCCAGAACGCTTCCAAGGAATTCCGCCAGGCTTTTATCAACCTAAGGGAAAAAAATACAGTGAAAGGTCTCATCATCGATATCCGCGGAAACGGGGGAGGATTGCTTACCGAAGCTGTTGAGATTGCCAATATTTTCGTTGAAAAAGGACAGGAGATTGTATCCACCAAAGGACAGAAAGCAGACAAGAACCAGCAGCACCTTACTTCTTCTTCACCCGTAGACCTTGTCGTTCCTATAATAATTTTAGTTGACAGCCAGAGCGCTTCGGCATCGGAGATCCTTGCAGGTTCGCTTCAGGACCTCGACCGTGCAGTCGTACTGGGACAGCGCACCTTCGGCAAGGGCCTTGTTCAGAATGTGGTGCCCCTTAGCTATAACGCACAGATGAAGATCACTGTAGCCAAGTACTATATTCCCAGCGGAAGATGCATACAGGCCATTGATTATTCACATAAAAACAAACAGGGCACTTTCGACAAAATTCCTGATTCACTTATCCGTGAATTCAAAACAAAACACGGCCGTAAAGTATATGACGGCGGCGGTATCAGTCCCGACGTCAAAGCCGTTGAAAGGCAGTTCAGCAATCTGGCGCTGGCCTTGTACAACAAGTTCCTGATCTTTGATTACGCCACGCTCTTTGAACGCACACATCCCTCGATTGCAGCTCCCGACAAGTTCGAGATCAGCGATTCATTGTACAACGACTTCCTGATTTATATTAAAGACAAGGATTTCAAATATACCACGCGAAGCGACCAGGCTCTTGAGAAACTCAGGAAGGAAGCAGAAAAGGAACACTATTACGATGGCATCAAAAGTGAGCTTAACCAGCTTCAGAGCAGCATGGACACTGACAAGAAGGAAGACCTGAAAAAGTACAGGGACCAGGTGCAGGAGCTTCTTAAAGCGGACATCCTAGGAAGGTATTACTTTCAGAAAGGCAAGATCATCGGCACTCTTAAAACAGATCCATTGCTGAACGAGGCTTTCAGCCTGCTCAGGGATTCGGAAAGATATACGGGTATACTTGCAGGGAAGTATTCACAACCCGACAACAGTCTTCCGGGTTCAGTTGAAGAAGAATTGCATTCAAAAGACGGTCAGTAACAAATAAACTTTTTACTATGAAACGATCAATCCTACTCATCAGCTTATTTTTAACCTGCGCCCTCCTGAGCGGAGCAGCATCCAACAAGCCAGCTTACAGGATATTCACATCGAAAGGTAAATCCACGAATTACAATGCCATGGTAAAAGAATCCGGCGTTGTTGATGTGGTATTCTTTGGTGAATTGCATGACAATCCCATCTGTCACTGGATGGAACTTCAGCTTGCAAAAGACCTTCTTAACTATAACGGTAAGCAGCTGGTCCTCGGAGCCGAAATGTTTGAAACTGACAACCAGTTACTCCTGAATGAATATGTTACCAGGCAGATCATCCGTAAAAAGGATTTCGATGCCGAAGCAAAATTATGGCCTAATTACAAAACCGACTACTCCCCCATCCTGGAATTTGCAAGGGAAAACAGCCTGAAGTTTGTTGCAACAAGCATCCCCCGCCGGTTTGCCGCTATGGTCAACCTCAATGATTTTGAATTTCTTGACACCCTCATGGCCAATGAACGCGGCCTGATGGCTCCTCGCCCCATTCCTTATGATTCAACACTGGCGTGTTATAAGAACATAGGCGATGCTGTAAAGGGCATGCCTCATATGGGAGCAAACCTTGCCAAGTCCCAGGCAATGAAAGACGCAACCATGGCCTGGTTCATCCAGAAGAGCATCTATCATGACAGTATCTTATTCCTTCATTTCAACGGTGCATATCACAGCGACAACCATGAAGGAGTGGTATGGATGCTTAACCAGTACATCCGCCGCGGGAGCTATGCCCAGAAGATACTGACCATAAGCTGTGTAGAGCAAAAAGACCTGGATGATCTTGAACCGTCGAACCAGGGAAAGGCTGACTTTATCATCGTTATCCCTTCGGATATGACCAAGACCTATGCCACTGAACCCATGTTCATGTCACCCGCAAAGCCATCCGCAGACGATAAATCAGCAATAAAACCCAAAGCTAAATCCAAGGAAAAGCAGGAAGCCGCCGCAGATGATGACGATGATTAATTCTCAGGCGAAAGTAAAATATGCATTGATCAGGAAATTCCAGGTGGTCACAAGCAGAGTGGCTGCCAATTTGGAAACGTAAAAATTGACCTTGAACTTACCGGTCATGGTCCATAGTATCACCAGGTTTATTCCCAGGCCTATCAATGCTATCATGAAAAACCTGGTAAACTCCATTCCTACATGAGGGTTGTGGCTCTGAAAAGTCCACACCCGATTGAGAAAATAATTGCTTGTGGCTGCAATGCTGAATCCCAGGGCATTTGACAAATACTTCTGGATTTTCAGATATTCCTTGCATACGAAAGTTATCCCGAAATCAACGAAAACCCCGGTAAATCCGACCATGCAGAATTTGATGAACTTAAGGATGAAGGTTTCGTTGGCAATTTGCTGAAAGTCCATTGGTTTAGTGTGGAGTGTATCTAATCAGCGAGCATTTTGCAAAAGCGGCATCAGGTGCAAGAAGCAGTTTACAACCGGATGGGCCTTCGGAATAAGCCTGCATGAGCGACGCAGCAACCGTAGCAGGGTTGCAAATATGCTTGCTGAATCACCGTTTATAACTGAATGATTAAAATTTCAACTTTCCCGTTCCTTAGCACCTCCACATTCACGGTCATGCCCGACTTGAGTTTGTTCAGCCTGGCCATATAGTCGTATATGTTTTCGACTTTCATCCCGTGCACCGAAATGATAATGTCGCCTTTGAGCATCCCGCCTTTATTTGCAGGACCGTCTTTGGTCACGCCGTCAACCCTGAGGCCTTTTTTCTCGGAACCCGCAAAATCCGGCATGATCCCAAGGGTCACTTTGTAACGCCGGCCGCTTCGCGCGGGTGATTCCTTTTTTCCTGATTCCTTGAAAGTAAGGTCCTTGCCAAGGTTGTCAATATCGGTGATCAGAGCAACGCTGAAATCTCCAATCTGTTTCTCTGCTTTATAATCACACTTGCCGGCATCATCGGCAGGAGTATGGTAATCCATATGCACCCCGGTGGTAAAGAAGAATACAGGGATATTGGAAGAATAAAATGCAGCATGGTCGGAGGGGCCGTAACCGTCGGGTGAATGGGTAACGGTAAACGGCAGTCCTTTTTCAAATACCTTAAGTATACTGTCGCCTTCGGCGGATGTCCCTGTGCCGCTGATCGAAATTGAATTCTTTTCCTTATCAAAACGGCCGACCATGTCGAAATTGAACATGGCCTTGATCTTCTTTATATCCACAACGGGGTTATTGACGAAGTATTTGGAACCGAGCAGACCCATTTCCTCGCCTGAAAAGCAGACAAATATAATGCTGCGTTTCAGCTTCGCTTTATGCGGAGCCAAAGCTTTTGCGAGTTCCATGACCATCGCCGCACCCGAAGCATTATCATCAGCACCGTTATGAATGGCAACCGTATCGGGAACCCTCGAACCTGAATTCGGTCCTCCGAAACCAAGGTGATCGTAATGGCCGCCAATGACCAGGTACTCATCTTTAAGGACCTTGTCGCTTCCTTCCAGAAGGCCTATTACGTTTGCTGTCTTGGCATGCTTCTGGCTGATGTCAACTTTACAGCTTACTTTGGCGCCTGTCTCGAAACTGTTCGGCTTTTTCCTGGCGATAATTAGATTCTCAAGACTGTCGGCCGAAATCCCTTTTGCTGCAAGTATCCTATCGGCAATTTCATGTTTTATGTTCACGACCGGGATTCCGCTTGTGACTTCGTTATTTTCGACCACCACTGCCATCAGTTTATCGTCCTTGTCAAGCCCCCTTGGAGTAACCAGCAACACCCCGGCTGCGCCTTTGTCCTTGGCGGCAAGCACCTTGGACCTTGCATCACTGAATGGGATGAACCTGCTGTCGGTTTTATCGAGCTCAGGATCGGCCCTGAAGATCATAACCCACTTGCCCTTTACGTCAATGCCGGAATAGTCGCTCCATTTCAGGCTGTCGAGATCGAGGTCGAAACCATATCCGGCAAAAACAACAGCAGCATTGACCTCCCCTCCTGATGAAAAAGCGAGGGGAACGAATTCCTTTTTAAATGTTGCCTGATAGCCATCAAGTGACAACTTGTTCTCAGGTCCGAGGGTGACGTCAATCACAATGTCGAAGTTCTGAAAGCCGTTATCGGCCATAGGTTTTAAACCTGCAGCCTTAAAATGGGACAGGATGTAGTTTGCTGCCACGTTCATCTCGGCTGTGCCTGGCTTCCTGCCTTTAAGAGAATCGGATGCGAGGAAATACACATATTCCTTAAGATCCTTTGCCGAAACATCAGCCTTTTGGGCATACACGTTCAGCCCGTAAAGTACAACCACCAAATAAACCAGAATTCGCTTTACCATATTTCGTTATTCTTTTATAAAACATTCTTAATGATTCCCCCTCCAAGTACAATATCTCCAACATAGAAAACTGCGCTCTGGCCGGGGGTTATTGAATCGTTGGGATGGAAAAAAGTCGCCCTCACAAACCCGTTTTCAAGAGGTTCTATCCTGCCGTCCTTTTCTGTTTGGGCCGAACGGATCTTAATGCTCACATCCATCGCTTCTGCCAGGTTCTCTATTCCGATCCAGTTCAGGTCATTGACAAGAAAGCTTGTACTGAAGGTCTCATCCTTTTCTCCTACCACAACGGTATTGCTGTCTTTATCTATCCTGATCACGTAAAGTGGTTCCGACCATGCAATACCCATTCCTTTCCTCTGCCCTATGGTATAATTCCATATCCCCTGGTGGGTTCCCAGTATCCTGCCGCTGGTATGAACGATATTTCCGGGCGTTGTTTCATGTTCAAGCAGGTCTTTGTAGTTGCCGCTGTAGAAATCCTGGCTTTCTTCCTTATCATACACCGGGAGACCTGCCTCTTTTGCGATCTCCTTAATTCTCGTCTTGTTATAAATGCCTATGGGAAGCATCGCCTTGGCAAGCTGCTCCTGGGTAAGACGGTAAATGAAATAGGTCTGGTCCTTCTTCTGGTCCACTCCTTTTTTCAGAAGGTACCTGCCGCTACCCGGGTCTTTTTCAACCCTGGCATAATGGCCCGTTGCAAAAAAGTCGTAGGAAAAACCTTTTTTCTCCGCCATGGCCGGCAGCAGCCCGAATTTGATATGCTGGTTGCATTGTATACAGGGATTTGGCGTCCTTCCTTCATAATACTCATTCCTGAAATAATCCAAAACGGCCTTTTTATATTCCCCTGAACAGTCGAACACTTCAAAAGGTATCTTCAGGATTTCTGCTATCTCCCTGGCTTCCCTTATCTCCTCTTCTTCATCCGGGCCGTAGCACGCATGCTTGCCATTTGAAGTGAAAGGAAGTTTTCGCCCATCCCATATCGCCATGGTGACACCTACCACCTGGTAACCTTCCTGTTGTAGAATATAGGCTGCAACTGAGGAATCCACTCCCCCGCTCAAACCTACAAGTACTGTTATATCTTTATTCAAAATGAAGCAAGCTGAAAATTGAGCCCGCAAAGGTACAACTTATTTGACTTGGATCATGCGGATGACTTTGGTGAAACCCGGGCTTGTCAGCCTGACTATCAGGATGCAGGATGCAGGATGCGTGATGCAGGATCTGAAGGATATTTCATGGGTCCCCGAATTCTGATAACCGTTTACCGGGGTTTCCTGCAACCTCCCATCGGTGCTGAACACCTCCAGTTTCAAAGGACCGGGTTTTTCCAGCTCATATCCGATAGTTGTGGAACCGTTATATGGGTTCGGATAATTATACAAATTGTTTACTGCGGATGGCGGATCCCTTTGCACACCCGTTACCGGGCTGCAAGGCGTAAACTGAAGTCCGTCGACCCAGATCGTAAACCCGTAATCCCAGGTATCGGCGTGTATCTCAACATAATTCACCGAATCACTGGTCATATTGCCGACCACAGACCTTGTAAACCCGTTTCCTCCTGCAACAGGGCACTTCAGCAGTTTCCAGTTAAGATTTGCCTGGTTCAGCAAGGTTGGAGATGCAGTGTATTTATAATAACCTGCCCTGGCATTTCCTATCCTGACCGAGAAATACTGGAATCCACCGGCCGGATTTTTGATCGTCCTGACCCAGAAGTACAGGGTGTCGGTACTGCCCAGGGTCCAGCTTGCTACAGAATCTCCCGCAGCCCGGTAGTTCAGCGACATGTCGTATCCCCTGCTGGTGACCATTTTTACCGATGCATATCCAACCTGTTTTACAACACTGTCAAAGTAAAGAGAGTCGCCAAACCTGATCTTGGCAGGATACCCGGTTTGAGGATAAACAAACCACAGGGATGAAGGTTCCGCCATATCACAGGGAGGCTGGTTCTGAAATATGGGTGTGTTACCTGAGGTATAGGGCGACCACTGGACCTGCCCAAGGGCTGAGTTGTTGTGTTTGTCGTACACTTTTGCAAGTATCATGAGGCTGTCGGAAGGATCAAAACTGTTGCCGGGGGCATAAATATCGTAGGTTGATGTATTCTGAAAGTGGTAGGCGGTCGGCGCGGTAAATGTATTCCCGGTAATGGTGTCCATATTGGACTGACCGTCAAAATATACCGAGGCGGTCTGGCTGTAAAGAAACGCATTCCCATGCATAGTGGTGTGTTCGGTCTTGGAGAGTGAGACCGCCAGCGTGTTTCCCAAAAATGTGTTGGAATCGATAACATAATCGTGTGAGTACTGGTTGGTATACCCTGCAATCGGGCTTCCTTCCCAGAGTGCTATGCCTACCGGGTTGTCACCGATCTGGTTATTCGTGACCTGGTTGCTGAATCCCCGGTCGATGGCGATACCGTCTTCATAATTCCCGTTGATCTCGTTACTGTCAACAACCGTTTGAAAGGAATATCCAAGCCACATCCCGTAATCACTGTAATTGCATTTGTTGTGTTTGTATACATTCCCTGAAGCAAAAGTCGCCTCAATGGCATTATGCGGGGAATAAGAGCATTCATTCCAGGCAAAATAATTGTTGTTAGGAGTGGTGGAATGCTGGTACTGGCCCAGGAAAATTCCATCGCCCGACCAGCTCAGATCATTGTTCGTTACGGTATTGTTGTTTGACACTATCATCAGAAGTGCCCCGCAATCGCTTGGGTCGGTCTTGGGCCGGTTGATATGAGAACAATTATTCTGGTAAATGTTACAGGTATCGCTCCAGAACATCCTGATGCCATAGGAAGTGTTCCATGAAAAATCATTGTCGTGTATCTTTATCGAATCGCAATGATAGAGTGCAACGCCGTCGTTCTGCATCGTCATCAGGTTGTCATGGATATGTGCAGCACGGCTCTGGTACATCATGACACCTCCCCCCAGGGCATTGGCGTAGTCGGCCCATACATTGATCCAGCCAGCCGAATCAACCCTGTTGTGGCAGAAGTGGTTCCCGTAAATGGTAATATGGTCGGAATTGGTAATGTAAACAGCATATTTATAACTGAACACGGAATCGAAATTCCTGATCGTGATATTATGAGAGTTGGCAATTTTGATCATATATCCTTTAACGATCGAGCCGTTCACCGTGCAGCTGTCCCCGTCGAGAATGATATCATGCTGGCCGGTGATCTGGATGACCCCGTTTGAATCAGGGTCGGTGAACAGGTAATTGTTCGGGATGAACTTGAGATTAGAATTGCTTGTGATCTGCATATTGTTCGTGATCGGTATATAGGTCTGTGCCATGGAACCTTCCATTGCAAAGACGAGAGCAACCATAATAAGTACATGATATTTCATAGCTATTGACTTTAATGACAAACGAATTTAAACAATATTGTTACCGCTAACTAGGTTTTTTTCAGTAAAATGCTTACCTTTAATGAGTAAAATGAAACCTTCACTTACAAAAAAAATGAAGACATTTGCCTGAAATACTGTGACGAAAACAAATTGGCGGTTGACATTCATATAAAACATCTGTTATTTTGTATATTGTACCAGTGTAAGGAAACTACTTTTAAAGGTAATATCATGAAAACATACAAGAAAAAGTTCATTCAGGGGTTGTTGTTCACCTTTTTAATTTCAGGCGTATTGTTGTTCCAGACAGCCTGTCATAAACAATCTTCCGGTGGGACGTCCTCTCCCACTAAGTTCATACAACTTCAGGTGAACCAGAATTTCAAATTCGACAACTACAGCGACGTTAATGTTACCATCTCTATATCCCAGACCGGAGCATTTAAAATGTATGTGATCCAGCTTTTCAACGGGGATCCTGCCAAAGGCGGAAAGCTTCTTGGAACCGGGGCAACTGACGCAAACAGCCAATACCTGACTAAGATCCGTATTCCATCAAACCTGACTTCGGTTTATATCGGCAAACTTGCTGCAGACGGATCTGCACAATATGTATCTGCTCTGGTTACGGGAAATAATCTCAATTATTCATTTACCAAGTCGGGAGGAGTAAAATCCCTTTACGGAGAAGAAGGGGTGCCCGACTGCTCTTCGGGATGTACCCAGACTCTTTCATCGGGGACCTATAACAGCCTGAACATTGCTTCCGGAGCTGTGGTTTGTGTTCCCCAGGGAACAACCGTCACCCTGAATACTCCTGTCCTCAACAGCGGAGGAACGATCAGGATCTGCGGTACGGTGACCTGGAATAATATCAACGGCAGCGGGGGTACTATAATCATTTCAGCTACAGGGACAATGAATGGTAATTATTCTCTCACCGGAAGGACTTTGAATAATTACAGCACAATATATGTCATGCCTAACAACAATTTTGACGGAACACTGAACAATTATGGCACCCTTAATGTGGCAACAGGCGGAACTTTCCAGATCAACAGTTCTGCTTTGGTCCACAACTATGGAACCATGACTGTTCCTTCAACATTCAACGTCAACGGCACATTGCTCAACGACGGCCCCTTCACCGTTAACGGCAAACTTACCAATAACGGGAGCGGGATAATAACCAACACTTGTGCCCTGACAATTGCAGGTTCAAAAGATTTTCAGAATAATGGTGCGCTCACGAATAATGGATACGTTAATGTGACAGGCCAATTCAGCACACAGGGCAGTGCAGCAAACAACCTGGGTCTGCAAAGCCTTATCCAATGCGATAATTTTGACATTGAAGGATCTGTAACAGGTCCTGCCCAACAAGGTGCCCAGATTAAAGCGACAGGAAGCGGTCATAGCAAAACTACCGGGGGATGCTCGGTTTCAGGCTATGTCGACCTTTGCGCTCCCGGGGGCATACAACCAAATAACGGCAGCTATGGTTCCCATGTAACATTTTGCGCATATACCATCCCGGTTCCAAGCTGCAGTGCCCCGACTGCCCCTGTGATCACCAGCGCTCTTACAGCCGGTGGCATGGTTGGGCAGGCTTTTACTTATACAATCACTGCGACAGGAACTGCCCCCATTACATTTAACGCAACGAACCTGCCTGCAGGGCTTACTTTCAGCGGCAGCACCATCAGCGGAACGCCAACAGCAGCGGCAATCACAAACGTAACCTTAACGGCAGACAACAATTTTGGCACGGATACCAAAACCCTTGTCATTACTATAGCTCCTGCAGGGACACCGCCTGTAATTACAAGTTCCCTTACAGCAACGGCCACTGCCGGACAGGCATTCAGTTATACCATCACCGCGTCAGGGTCGGCGCCGATAACCTACAGTGCAACCGGCTTACCAACAGGATTGTCAGTCAATGCAACTTCAGGTCTTATCAGCGGTGCTCCGTCAACAGCCGGCGTATACACCATCCCTATAACGGCCACAAACAATTACGGGCATGATACGAAAAACCTGGTACTTACGGTAAACCCGGCAGGTAATCCACCTGTTATCACCAGTGCCCTTACAGCCGCCGGTACAACAAGCTCACAATTCACTTATAACATAACTGCCACCGGCACTTCGCCAATAACTTTCAATGCCACCGGGTTGCCGGCAGGATTGACTTACAATCAAGCTACGAAGACGATCAGCGGAACACCAACAGCCTCAGGTATATTTAATTATACAATAACCGCTGTTGCAGCTCCATGTGCTTCGGCTACAGCGACTGGGACAATTACGGTAATTGCTCTTCCAACGATTACTTTGTCATCAG
>JBAXBP010000093.1:0-12736 GCA_037141915.1 Bacteroidota bacterium
TCTCCACCTTGTCGGAAACCATGAAACTTGAGTAAAACCCGAGTCCGAAATGGCCAATGATAGCATTCATCTCCGATTCCGATTTGGTTTTGAACTGGCTGATGAACTCTTCGGCGCTGGAGAAGGCGATCTGGTTTATATACTTGTCAACCTCTTCAGCATTCATCCCTATCCCCCTGTCCTTGATCGATATGGTCTTTCTCTTGGGGTTCACCTTTACCTCTATGGTCAGGTCTCCCAGTTCCCCGGTGAACTTCCCGATGGAAGCAAGGGTCTTTAACTTCTGGGTGGCATCGACTGCATTTGAAATAAGTTCACGCAGGAAAATTTCATGCTCCGAATAAAGGAATTTCTTGATGATTGGGAAAATGTTCTCAGTCTGAACATTGATCTTGCCTTTCTGCATAGTATTTATTGTTTTTGTTGTTATTGAATTTTCGGCTACGCCGGATGATAACTCAGGTCATCAGCTTTATTACCCGGCTGGCAAGGAGATGTACAAAGTGAGTGCCATTTTTTGCTTTCTGCCAAAATGACAATTATACTGGATGACTGGGTAACTGGGTGACTGGATGAAGTGATGGAATGGAAAATTTTTGCACATCCCCGGTGAAGGTGGATTAAAATTTCTATTTTTACATTGTCTTTGATGCTGAAAACTAACACCTAAAACTACGTATATGACTGCTATAGATTGGAAGAACTTGCCCTTTGGTTATTTTAAGACCGACTTCAATGTACGCGCTTACTGGAAAGATGGAAAGTGGAGCCCGTTGGAAGTTACAGATTCCGAATACATTAACATGCATATGGCGGCCACCTGCCTGCATTACGGACAGGAAGCCTTCGAAGGAATGAAAGCCTTTACGGGAGCCGATGGCAGAATCCGTATTTTCAGGATTGACGAGAACTGCAAACGCCTGAATAAATCGGCTGTCGGGCTGATGATGCCTGCCATCTCCCAGGAAATGTTCAGGGAAGCGGTGCTGAAAGTGGTCGGCCTGAATAAAAAATACATTCCTCCTTATGGTGAAGGAGCTTCATTGTATATCCGTCCTCTCCTGATCGGGACTGGCGCGGAAGTAGGTGTCAGGCCTGCCAGGGAATACATGTTTATGATCTTTGTGGGACCGGTGGGCCCATATTTCAAAGAGGGTTTCAATCCTGTTAAAATGCAGATTGTCAGGGATTTTGACCGTGCCGCCCCCCTTGGCACAGGTCATATCAAAGTCGGCGGCAACTATGCAGCCAGCCTCCGTGCCGGGGTTCGTGCACATGACGAAGGATTCGCTTCCTGCATCTTCCTCGATGCAAAGGAGAAAAAGTATATAGACGAAGCCGGCCCTGCCAATTTTTTCGGGATCAAAGGAAATACCTATGTCACTCCGAAATCCCAATCAATCCTGCCTTCAATTACCAATATGTCGCTTCGCACACTGGCTGAAGAGATAGGTATGAAAGTGGAAGTAAGGCCGGTTGCTGTTGATGAACTTGCCGAATTCGAAGAAGTAGGCGCCTGTGGCACTGCTGCAGTAATTTCTCCTATCTGCTCAATTTTCGACAGGGACTCCGACAAGGTCTACCAGTATTGCAAGGAAGGCAAAGCAGGGGAGAAGTCTTTAAAGCTTTACACTATGCTGCGCGACATACAGGATGGGAAAGCACCCGATAAGTATGGGTGGATAACTTTCGTGGAATAGTTGGCAGTCGGCAGTGGGTGAATTTATTTTGCCTTTCGCTTTTCGCCTTTAAATTTGTACATCGTACATTACCATAGGAGTTCGGCCATCTCTTTCTGCATCTTGCCGGCTTCTTCCCTTGCTTTTTCAGCAAAGTCAAGACCGTTTGAGGCATAGATGATGTTGCGGCTTGAATTTACCAGCAGTCCGCAGTCTTTGGTAAGCCCGTGTTTTGCAACTTCCTGCAGGCTGCCGCCCTGGGCTCCGACTCCGGGCACAAGCAGGAAATGATCGGGAACGATTTTCCTGATGCCTGCAAGCATCTCAGCTTTGGTAGCTCCAACGACATACATCATGTTTTCATCGCTGCCCCATTGTTTCGATCGTGTCAGTACCTGTTCAAACAGCCTTGTATCCTGGCTTGTGAAGAACTGGAAGTCTTCGGCTCCTTTGTTCGAGGTCAGGGCAAGCACTATGATCCATTTGGAAGGATAGGAAAGAAAAGGCTTTACTGAATCTTCTCCCATATAGGGGGCGACCGTTACGGCATCGAATTCCATACCTGATGAGGCTTTGTCGAACATTGCCCTTGCATACTGCTGGGATGTATTTCCGATGTCGCCCCTTTTGGCATCGGCAATTGTAAAGGCCTGACCGGGATAGGTATTATTAATATAGTTAATGGTTCTGGTAAGGCTTTGCCATCCTTTTACGCCGTAACATTCGTAAAACGCCAGGTTGGGTTTGTAGGCCACCGCCAGGTCGATAGTGGAATCAATGATGGCTTTGTTGAATTCAAAGATGGGATCTTCAAGATCTTTCAGGTGGGCCGACATTTTGCTGATATCGGTATCCAGCCCGATACAAAGGAAGGATTTTTTCTGTCGGATTAAATTGATTAGTTCCTGGCGATTCATTTTGTTTTGATTTTATTATTCCATGGGAAATATAACAAAACTTTGAGTTTTACTAATTTGTACATTGTACATGGTACATGGTACATGGTACATGGTACATCAACTCACTGCTTCCTTCAGTCTTTCAGCATTCTCAGCGAGCTGGAGGGCATCAATGAAAGGCTGCACATCTCCGTCCAAAACTACAGGAAGATTGTATATTGTCATGTTGATGCGATGGTCGGTAACACGGCTCTGGGCATAGTTATAGGTCCGGATCTTGGCCGAGCGGTCTCCCGTGGAAACCATGGTCTTGCGCTTTTTAGAGATCTCATCGAGATACTTCTGGTGTTCCAGCTCGTATAACCTGGTCCTGAGAACTTTCATCGCTTTCTCGAAATTCTTGATCTGGGATTTTTCGTCCTGGCAACTGACAACAATACCTGAAGGCACATGGGTAAGACGGATGGCAGAGTAAGTAGTATTCACACTCTGACCTCCGGGGCCTGAAGAGCAGAACGTATCCTTGCGGATGTCGGACTGCTTGATCTCAACATCGAATTCATCTGCCTCAGGCAAAACTGCCACAGTCGCGGCTGAAGTATGAACACGGCCCTGTGTCTCGGTCTGGGGAACACGCTGCACCCTGTGCACACCTGATTCATATTTCATCTGTCCGTAAGCTCCGTCACCCATAACGTTGAAAATAATTTCCTTGAATCCACCCATGGTACCTTCCGAGAAATCAATCAGATCAATCTTCCAGTGCTTTGTCTCACAATATTTTGTGTACATCCGGTACAGGTCACCGGCAAAAATACTGGCTTCGTCACCGCCGGTGCCGGCTCGTATCTCCACTACGGCATTCTTCCCGTCCTCAGGATCGGCTGGTATAAGCATCAATCTTACATCCTCTTCCAGCTTCTCTTTTTCGTTGTTCAGCGATTCCATTTCTTCCTTCGCCATAGAACGGAATTCCTCATCCTTTTCATTATAAAGGATGTCTTTTGTATGGTCAAGGTTTGCAAGAATATTCTTATACCTTTCGTAGGCTTCCATGATAGGTGTAAGTTCCTTGAAATCCTTGTTCAGTTTGATGTAGCGTTTCATGTCACTCACTACGTCAGGGGCACTCATCTCCTTCTGGATCTCATCGAACTTCAGTTTTATCGCTTCAAGTTTATCGAGCATAATCTAGGTTCCTCTTTGGGTCTGCAAAGGTAAGTAAAAATCATGAAAAGCGTGAAAGTCCTGATACGCTTGATGAATTGAGTAACTTTGAAGAGTATAAAATGATGAACCGGGGATAAAGAACAATCTTATGAAGTCTGTTATCACTTGTTTTTTTTTCTTGCTGACGTTCTGCTGGGCGGACGCCCAGTCCTATCCCGCGATCCGCCCCGACCGTCCCAGGATTTGGGCAGATTCAATGCGTTTTACCTGGATCAGAAACAACATGGGATCGGGAGAATGCCTGTCCACATACAACGATTTCCGCTACCGTTACGACAATTACTGGATTACCGATCCTCAATTGTACCTGAATGGAAATGATTCAACCCTCTGGACCTGGGACTGGTCGTCGCAATATGCAGCCAACGAAGCGGTATTTACCGCATTCCTGCAAAAAATCACCATCGAAGCTGTCATGCTCAAACGTTGCATATTCATCACCAATCGTTTCATACATACAATAGATACCATACATTTCCAAAATATGGAATGGTATGCAAAGGAAACCTTTTTACGGGAGCTTAGCGATGCGGGAGGGACAATCCTGGACTGGTGTTACTTATCATTGCCTGCAGATAAGAAGCAGAGGCTGGCCCAGAGCCTGTTCAAGCTGGATAAGGAGTTCATGGCAACTTACATTCTGTCAGGATCCGGCACCAGCTATGTGTCAAGCCATAATGCTTTGAATTGCGTGCAGACCATGCAGGATGCGATAGTTCTGTACAATGCCGACGGACTGAATCAGGCAAAAAATGATTCGGTGATGAATTGGTTTCAGGTGATCTATGATAAATGGAATAACGGCTTTTTCCCGTGTTACGGCTACTACAGGAATGCCAGCGGAGGATGGAACTGGGGTGCAGCCTATGCAATGTGGAGCCTTACCGATCAGTTCAAACTCTTCGACAATATGCTGTTCGGCACTACTAAAAACTATTATACCGACCTTTCCTGGGTTTTAAATTCCATCAACCAGTACTGGTATTTTATCCAGCCCAACCTGTATTGCATTCACCTGGGTGATGGCATTACCAATCTTTGGGCCGATAACGTGGTGTACCGCCATGCCTCGGTATACCAGGACCCGAGAAGCCGGTGGCTCGCCCAGGCATACAGTCAGCCCCAATATATGACCTGGACATACCCGGTTTTTGTCAAACTTCTTGACAAGGATTTTACCCTTCCGGCAATAGCAAAACCCGATCCTCCCCATTTCTGGCTAAGCGACAAGGTTGGGCTCGCAGTGGCCCGTACTTCCTGGGATAGCACGGGCACCATGGTTTGGTTTTTTAACTCATGGAGCAAGAAGGCCTCGCATGAGCACAGGGACAACAATTCTTTCGCTGTATACAAAAACGGACCTTTGCTGATTGATGCCGGCTACTATGATTCGTACGGTTCTTCGCACTTTATAAATTATTACACACGTACTATTGCCCATAATAATATATGCGTTTTCGATACCAGCGATGTTTACAACTACGGAACTACTACGCCGGTGAGCAATGACGGTGGACAGATATGGTCGGATCCCCTGGTTAATTACAACAGCATTTTCGATCCGCATTTCCAGAGGGGGCGTTGGGTGCAGTATGCAGAAGGGGCGGACTACCAGTATTGTGTTGCCGATGCAGCCTTGTCATATGATTCGCTTAAAGTGAACAGGTTCATTCGGAGGTACCTGTATTATAAATCGGATAAGATACTGGTCCTGGATCATCTTGGGATCAATAACCCCAACCATCAAACCCGGAAAGTAATGTGGATATTGCATTCGAAGGAACAACCGGCGATCAGCGGCAATGAAATTTCCTCACCTGTTCCCGGCCATCTTGAAGTATTCGACGGCACTGATTATTTCATTTCCAACGGTTCCGGGAATGCAGCTATCAGAACCCTTATCCCATCGTGTACACTCACCAGGCGAATCGGAGGGACAGGTTGGGAATATTGGGTAAATGGTACCAATTATCCTCCTTCCACGGATCCTGATACGATTTATTCAACGCCCGGCAAATGGAGGATAGAAGTGACTCCCCAGACCATGCATGATACCATGGTTCTGCTCCATACCATTAAGCTTGGAGATAATTCAATTCCTGCAGTTGCGGGCGGTATCCCAAAACAAAACCGGTTTTCGGTGGGCACCGATTGGGAGGACAATCTCTTTCTTTTCAATTCAAAAGGGATAACTGGTACCAGTTACCATAGGATGGATGCCGTTGCCGGCAGCCGCACGGTAGACGTTTTTGCGGCCGATCTTATACCTTCGAAGCCCTATTTCATCTTTGTCGACAGCATTCATGCGCAGGACGTGGCTGCTGATACCAGCGGTATCATCACATGTTCACTGGCTCTCGCCGGAGGCTTGCATTGTATTGAGATTACCAGTAACCCGGTTGGATTAAATTCTGCTAAGCCTGGCCGGGAAGTACTGTTCACGTTTTATCCTAACCCTGCCCCGGACCAGATAGTGCTGCTGCCTTCTGATTTGTCAAATGGACCTGTTGGTGTCTGTATTATTGACAGCCAGGGAAAACTTGTAAGGGAGTTTGAACTGAAAAAGAAAACGACGATCAGCCTTAAAGACCTTGAGCGTGGAATATTTGTTATAAGGGCGGTAAAAGGCAGCGTAATTCAGTTTGAAAAACTTGAACTGAAATAGACGCAGGATTAAAGCGGGAGGATCTTGTGATCAATAGTTAAACGTCCCGTGCTCTGAGACAATAGTGAGCTTCTGTAATGCCTTGGCGTTCACACGCCCGACCACCTTTGCCTCGAGGTTAAAGGATAGGGCGATTTCGATCAGCTTTGGAGCAATATCTCCCGGTACATACAGTTCCATGCGGTGCCCCATATTGAATACCCTGTACATTTCTTTCCAGTCAGTTCCAGACTGCTCCTGTATCAGCCTGAACAAAGGAGGGACAGGGAAAAGATTATCCTTAACCACATGAAGGTTATCAATAAAATGCAAGACCTTGGTTTGCCCGCCCCCGCTGCAGTGAACCATGCCGTGTACGTCGTTTCTGAAATTCTCCAGTATTTTTTTTATTACAGGTGCATAGGTGCGGGTAGGGGAGAGTATAAGTTTGCCGGTATTCACTCCATCGATTTCAGAAGGTTCTCCAAGGTTTTTTTTGCCTGAATAAACAAGATCTTCCGGGATAGCAGGATCGAAGCTCTCGGGGAAAGAGCCTGCATATTTTTTTGAAAGTACGTCATGTCTGGCGGATGTCAGCCCGTTGCTGCCCATCCCCCCGTTATATTCTCTTTCATAGGTTGTTTGTCCGGAGGATGCAAGTCCCACGATCAGGTCACCGGCTTGTATGCGGGAATTATCAATGACTTCGCTGCGCCTCATCCGGCAGCAAACTGTAGAATCAACAATAATTGTACGGACCAGATCCCCCACATCGGCTGTTTCACCCCCCGTTGACCATATGCCTATGCCGTACGACCTCATGGATTGAAGGAAGTCCTCGGTGCCTTTAATGATCTCAGAGATTACTTCCCCCGGAATCAGGTTCTTGTTCCTTCCTATGGTTGAAGAAAGAAGGATGTTGTCGGTGGCTCCCACGCATAGCAGGTCGTCGAGGTTCATGACTACCGCGTCCTGTGCGATTCCTCTCCATACGGAGCTGTCACCGGTTTCCTTCCAGTAGAGGTAGGCCAGTGAGGATTTTGTGCCGGCGCCGTCGGCATGCATGATGTTGCACCATTCGTCCTGACCTCCAAGGATATCAGGGATTATTTTACAAAAAGCGGCAGGGAAGAGGCCTTTGTCAAGATCCTTTATAGCGGAGTGAACATCTTCTTTCTGAGAAGAAACGCCCCTCCTGTCATATCTTGATGCATCATTCATAGATCAATCAAAGATCAGCTGGCCCTTGGCATCGTCGATTTTGAAAATTCCGAATTTCTTCAGAGTGTTCTCACCAAAAACAAACGACCCGTGTGCCTTGCTGTTCACTATCACTTTAAGGTCTTTGACGGTGTTTTTTGCAATACGCACTTCCTTAAGGGTGATAACCGCTTTTTCGCTGATGGTTTTTGCCTGGATGAATTTTGTTGCATCACCTTCAAAATCGTTCTTGTCGATCACTCCTTCTTTAAGTAACTGGAAGGCAAGGGCAGCGGTGATGTATAAATCTTTTTCGGCCGGATCATAAGTAAATGCAGTGCTGATGCCGTTGACAAAACAGAAGCCGGAATAAGATCCTTCCTTAAGCTTGGTTAGCATGGCGCCATTGACTTCGGGTGCGACCACGACCTCGATCTTGGGGGCAGCCTGGGTGCCTGATACATTTGATTTGGGCACGTAATCATTCCTGAGGATGGTAAATTCAGTACGCCGGTTCAGCTGGTGGGCGGCTTCCTTGACCGAGGTGTTGGAAAGGAGGTTGATTACAGAATCGGTGAGTACGGTGCCTGCTTTGAAGGTATAGCCTTCTCTCACATAATCCTTATTGAGAGTGCGGGGGACCCTTTCGCCATATCCTTTTGCAACAAGCCGGTCTGGTTCAATCCCCCTGGTGATAAGGTAATCAACAACGCTCTGAGCGCGTTTCTGCGACAGTATGTCATTACGTTCCTCACTGTCGCGGGAGTCGGTATAAGCTGCAAGTTCGATCACTATGGTTTCGTTGGCATCAAGGGTTTGGATAAGGCCCTGGAGTGAATCCTGGTACTGGGGTTTGAGGTCCCATTTGGCCAGGTCATAAAGAATGTCGGGTAATACGACAGGTTTTTTCGGAATGGGTTTGAGGACAAAGTTCCTGGTCAGGTCCTTGCCTTTTTCAAGTCCGACGGTAGTCTCGCGCCCTTTCTCATTGAAGTAGTCTTTCTTTGTGACAGTGATGTCATAGGTAGTGTTTGCAGTGATCTGCATTTTATTGAAGCTGTAATGGCCTTTTTCGTCGGTAGTGTATTTGAATGATCGGCCATTGGTGCCGGTCGCCCTGACTTCGGCGCCCAAAACAGGCAGTAAAGATTTGTCGTCGGTGACTATCCCTTCAAGGGTGTAATAAATCGGTGGGATCACAAAGGAATAGATGTCATCCCTTCCTTTGCCGCCCGGCCTGTTCGAGGTAAAAAGGCCTTCTTCAGATTCCTCGGCATTGAACACTATGGCTACATCGTCGGCTGCAGAGTTGATCGGGGGTTTCAGGTTCTCGGGAGTGGTCCATTTACCTTTGGAGTAAACTGAACGGAAGATATCCATTCCACCCATGCCCGGCCATCCGTCGGAAGCAAAGTAGAGAACACTGTCGTTCCTTATGAACGGGAACAACTCGTTGCCTGGGGTGTTGATAGCAGGCCCGAGGTTTTCCTTGATCCATTTACCTCCCTTTTTGCTGGCTCTCCAGATATCTTTGCCTCCCTGCCCTCCCGGCAGTTCAGCCGAAAAATAGATCACATCACCTGATGCTATTGAAGGATGGCCATAAACGCTGGTGCTGTCCCCGCCAAGGTCGACCTTTTCGGGATCGCTCCAGTTACTTGTTCCTGTACGGCTTGAAACGAAAATCTGGCACCCGTTCTTTTTCCTTGAGTCGTTATAGCAACGAGTGAAGTAGAAATGTGTAAACCTGGAGTCAAACTGCCCGACCCCATCGTTGGTCTTGGTGTTCAGCATGCCAGCCTGATCAGCAAGAACCGGTTTGCTCCATTCTCCCTTCCTGTCTTTCCTGGATAAATAAAAATCCGAGAATTTAAGCCCGGTCCAGTTATCGATGTCTTTCCCGTTTGAAGCATCACGGTCGGAGGTAAAAAGAATAGAGCCAAACTTCTTATCGGCATAGGCCGGGGCAAAATCATCTTCTTTGGAGTTCAGGGGCTTTTCCCATTTGACATTATATTTTGAAGGATTGGCAATCCATTCCTTGGCCATCTTGCAGCTCGCTATACCCTGCTCCCCCCTGGGATCTTTTGGAGACAGGTCTTTATAAGCCTGGTATTGTTTGATGGCTTCATCGTAGTTCCCGTTTGCCTTCAGCGCATTGGCATAATACAGAAGTACCCTGGGCTCATCCTTGATGAATTTGACGTTGTTCAGAAGGCGTTTATAGGCTGTTTCGGCTTTCTTGGTATTATTCATCATCCTGTAGCATTCGGCAATGCGGAAGGATATCCTGTCACGTTCGGTCTTATTGTTCTTGACTTTGGATGAGGCTTTCTGGTACTTCTGCAGGGCGGTGAAATACAACTGATCGGCAAATGCATCATCGGCGGCTTTTGTAGCTTTATTCTGAGCCATGGCCGGCATTGTAAAAGAGAAAAGAAGGATGAGGTACAGGAAAAAGGTTCTCAGTTGCATTACAGGATGATTGGTAGCTGGAATAACGTACAAATATAATGAAAAGTGTAATTACCCACGTGTCAAAATAAAAAAGGCCACCCCGTTACGGAGCGGCCTTTCAGCTGTAATCAATCTATGAAAAAGCTAATGTTATTTGGTTTTTACTTTGGCCTGAAGCTCTTTCTTGTCCTTGCGGCGTTTCTGCCACATTATAATATCGTAAGCAACAGGGGTGGCATTGAATACCGATGAGTAGGTCCCAGAGATGACACCAACGAGAAGTGCAAAGGTAAAACCGCGAAGAACTTCACCGCCGAAAATAAAGATCACTACAAGTACCACGATGGTTACACCTGAGGTATTGACGGTTCGCCCAAGTGTCGAATTGATAGCGGCATTGATATTGTCGGCCAGGTCACGTTTCGGGTATAATGCCCGGTATTCACGGATCCTGTCAAAGATAATAACCGTATCCATGATTGAATAACCGATGATCGTAAGAAGTGCTGCAATGAACGACTGGTCAACCTCCATGCTGAAAGGCAGGATGCCGTGGAACAGTGTAAACATGGTGATGATGATCAGGGTGTCGTGGAACAGTGAAACAACACCTCCGAGGCCAAACTGCCAGTTCTTGAACCTTAATGCAATGTAGATGAAAATAATAAGGAGTGAGAAGAACACTGCAAGAATTGCCTGCCTGATCAGGGCATAACCGATAGTGGGGTCTACCCGCTGTGAACTCATTTCACCAATTGCCTTCCTGGGATCCGATGCTTTGAACTCCTTGAATGAGATAGGGGTTTTATAGAAACCTTTGACACCTTCAAAAAGTTTTACATTGACGATGGAGTCGGCCGTAGTTGTACGTTCGTTGATCATGTATTTGGTTGTGATCTTGACCTGGTTTGAAGGTCCGAAAGTTTTTACTTCAGGGAATTCTTTCAACACCTTTCCGAGGGATGCACGGATATCGCCGGTCTGAACAGGTTCGTCGAAACGTACAATATAGCTTCGGCCGCCAGTGAAATCGAGCCCGGGATCAAGTCCGCGGACGAAGATTGAAATAATACCGGGGATGATGATCGCAATAGAGAGGAGGTACATCTTATACCTGAGGCCGATGAAATTGATCTTAATATTCTGGAAGGCATTCATGGTATACTTGTTCCCTGTCGTGATAGTCATGTTCCTGTCGAGCATCCATTCAAAAAGCAATCTTGCGAGGAATATCGATGAGAACAGTGAAAGGAGAAGGCCGATAACCAGGGTGGTTGCAAAGCCCTGGATAGGCCCTGAACCAAAGATGTACAGCACGACACCTGTGAGGATAGTCGTTACGTGGCCGTCGATGATAGCCGAAAGGGCATGTCTGAAACCGTCTTTTACGACCAGCCTCATGCCTTTGCCTGCTCGCATTTCTTCCCGCATTCGCTCGTAGATGATCACGTTCGAGTCCACTGCCATAGCCAGGGTAAGAACGATACCGGCGATACCGGGGAGGGTAAGTACGGCTCCGATAGATGCCAGAACTCCGAAGAGGAAGAACACGTTGGCGAAAAGTGCAACGTCGGCCACATGGCCTGCACCGCCATAATATAATGACATATAGAGGAGAACACCGATAAAAGCAATGACAAACGAGATTAAACCTTTATCGATAGATTCTTTACCCAGTGAAGGCCCAACAACTTCTTCCTGTACGATGCGGGCAGGGGCCGGGAGCTTACCTGCTTTGAGGATGTTTGCAAGGTCCTGTGCTTCTTCAACAGTCATGCTGCCTCCGGTGATGGAAGACATACCATTGGGAATTTCGCCGTTTACATTGGGGTAACTGTAAACATAACCGTCAAGGACAATGGCGATCTGTTTGCCGATATTGTCACCGGTGAGACGTTTCCATATACGGGCGCCTTCGGAGTTCATCGACATTGAAACTTCAACACGGCCGTTGTTGTCGTAATCCTGCCGGGCGTTAACGATCACATCGCCGCCCAGTGCCGGGGATCCGTCGCGTGAAGTGACTTTCAAAGCGATCAGTTCAAGTACATCTTTCTGGCCTTCCCTTGGTTTCACTGCCCATGCGAGTTTAAGGTCGCGGGGGAACATATGTTTAACGAGACGAAGCATATAATTTACCCTGGCGGTGTCCTTGATAAGGGACCTGCCTACCATGGCATGATCGTCGGCCATGTACTGTCCGTCCTTATTCTGATAAATAGCCATGGCCAGAACTGCGAAGAGCGGGTTGTTTTTCATCCATTCTTCGGTCTCTGCTTTTTTATTTGTTGCAGCGCCCTTGGTGCTGTCTTTGCCTAACTGTTTAAGGAGGGCATTTCCGCCTGAAGTATCTTTCCTGACAGCTTCAGTCTTGGCAGGAACAGCATCCTTTGAGGTGGTTTTCTTTTCTGAAAGGGCGAGCTTTTCTCCGCCTTTTCCAATAGCTGCGGGGTCAATTCTCAGAGTGTCCCTTTTCATCGTATCGGCCCCTGAGCTTAAAATAGCAGCCATCTTTTTATTTGCTTCGGTAAAGTAGGGATGAAGCTGGGTGAACTGGTAGGTTTCCCAGAATTCAAGCTGCGCACTTCCCTGCAGGAGTTTACGTACACGCTCGGGATCTTTGATAC
>JBAXBP010000094.1:0-12688 GCA_037141915.1 Bacteroidota bacterium
AGAGCCAGCACCGCAGGGTTGTCTACCATGATCCATGTGACCTGGGCAGGGGTGGTAACATGAATGAAGCCCCCAGGGAACTCCTCCGGAAAATATCTGACATCCTGCCTTCCGAAAATGAATGTGCTGATGCATTATGCTGCGGCGGAAGCCTCAGCCTGATGAATACCCCTCTCAGCAAAAAGGATGAGGTTACGAAAAATGCACTTGAGAGCCTGTTAAAGAATGGTCCCGATATTTTGGTGACAGCCTGCCCGCTTTGTAAAAAGACATTCTCAAAACATTCAAAAACTGAAGTATGCGATATCGCCGAAATGGTGCATGATGCGATCCCGGGCAGGCAGACAAGGAAAACCCGTAATGTAAATGAACCCGTAGCTGTTAATTCTTAAAAGAGTTTAACTGCCCCAGAAGTACCTGTATCCTTGCCTCAGTATCCGCCTTCTTCTTTTTCTCGGCATCAACGACCTTTGGAGGTGCGTTATTCACAAAGCTATCATTATCAAGCTTTTTCATCACCGATGACAGGAACCCCTGCTCATAACTAAGCTCTTCTTCTATCCTTTTAATCTCCGCTTCAGGGTCAATGTTGCTGACCAGCGGGATAAAACACTCGGTGGTTCCGACAATAAAAGACACAGAATCGGCCGGCTGGTCCTGTGAATAATTCAGTTCTTTCAGGTTGCAGAGCTTCACCACCACATCATCAAAATGGCTCGAAGCTCCTTTATCTTTTTCACTGCGGATGAAGACCTGTATTTGTTCCTTCATGGGGATGTTTTTCTCAGACCTTACAGACCTCACCGAAATGACCAGCTCCCTTATGAAGTCGCATTCCCTCACCAGGCCCTCATCCACGCTTCCGGCCTGCGGAAGGCTTTGCTGCATGATCGATTCCTCACCCGAATTATGTAAAACATGATATATTTCTTCGGTGAGGAAAGGCATAAACGGATGCATAAGCCTTATCAGTTTTTCAAAAAATGCGAGCGTAGCCTCATAGGTCGGGCTGTCGATGGACTGCTGGAAGGCAGGCTTGATCATCTCGAGGTACCAGGCGCAGAAATCATCCCATACCAGTTTATATACATCTTTCAGTGCTTCGGAAAGCCTGTATTTATTGAACTGTTCGTTAATATCCCTGAGAGCGGCATTAAGCACCGAATCAAACCACTGCACAGATATGCAGTTTGAAGCAGGCTGTATTGCTTCACTGTCGACTGACCATCCCTTAACGAGCCTCATGGCATTCCAGACCTTGTTGCAGAAGTTCCTTCCCTGTTCAACAAGGCTGTCGTCATAAAGAACGTCATTCCCTGCTGGTGAACATAGCAGCATCCCCATGCGCACCGCATCGGCCCCGTATCGTCCGATAAGCTCAATGGGCTCAGGGCTGTTGCCAAGTGATTTCGACATCTTGCGCCCCTGCTTGTCACGAACGATCCCTGTAAAATATACATTCCTGAACGGGATCTGTTTCCTGTATTCAAGTCCTGCCATGATCATCCTTGCAACCCAGAAAAATATGATCTCCGGAGCCGTAACCAGGTCCATCGTAGGGTAATAATAATTGATATCCCGATTGGAGGGTTCCCTTATCCCGTCGAATACCGAAATGGGCCACAACCACGACGAAAACCAGGTATCCAAAACGTCTTCATCCTGCTTAAGGTCGTCAACCGTGAGCCGTGATCCGTGATCCGTGATCGGTGCATTGGCGAGTGGCAATGCTTCTTCTTTTGTTTTGGCTACGACAAAACTTCCGTCGGGCAGGTACCAGGCAGGTATCCTGTGGCCCCAGAGAAGCTGTCGCGATATACACCAGTCGTTCACGTTCTCCAGCCAGTGCCTGTACATATTTTTATACTTGGCCGGGTGAAAGCGCACTATGTCATTTTCAACAACATCCAGGGCGGGCTTTGCCAGCTCGGTCATCTTCATAAACCATTGAACCGAAATTCTGGGTTCTATCACCTCATCGGTCCTTTCGGAATACCCGACTTTATTGGTATAATCTTCAATCTTTACGATATGCCCGGCAGCTTCGAGATCCTTCACTATCTTTTTTCTTACCTTGAAACGGTCCTCGCCAACGTACATGCAGGCGGCTTCGCTGAGCGTACCGTCGGGATTGAACGTATCGACCACTTCAAGCTTGTATTTCAGGCCCAGGTTGTAGTCGTTGATATCATGTGCAGGGGTCACCTTGAGGGCTCCGGTACCGAATTCCCTGTCGACATATTCATCAAATATCACAGGCACCGCACGGCCGATCAGCGGGACCAGGATCTTCTTTCCTTTCAGTCCCCTGTATCGATCATCTTCGGGGTGAACGCAGATAGCGGTGTCACCCAGTATGGTTTCAGGCCTGGTCGTGGCGATGGTGATCCATTCATCTTCGCTGCCTTCAACCCTGTACCTTACATAATATAGTTTCGAATGGACTTCCTTGTAAATAACTTCCTCGTCCGATACAGCCGTGAGGGCTTTAGGATCCCAGTTGATCATACGGGCTCCCCTGTATATCAGTCCTTTATTATACAGTTCTATAAATACATCGATCACAGATTCATAGCGGGCTTCATCCATGGTAAAGCAGGTTCGCTCCCAGTCGCAGGAAGCTCCCAGCTTTTTGAGCTGTTCAAGAATGATTCCCCCGTGCTTTTCTTTCCATTCCCAGGCATGTTGCAGAAATTGCTCCCGGCTAAGGCTTGCCTTGTCTATGCCTTGTTCCCTAAGCTTTGCAACCACTTTGGCCTCGGTGGCAATAGAAGCATGGTCGGTGCCTGGCACCCAGCATGCATTCTTTCCCAGCATGCGGGCACGGCGGACCAGGATATCCTGTATCGTATTGTTGAGCATATGCCCCATGTGCAGGACTCCTGTCACATTGGGAGGAGGGATAACAATACAATATGGTTCCCTTTCATCTGGAACGGAACGGAACATTCCCCTTTTCATCCAGAAACTATACCATTTCTCTTCAACGCTTGACGGGTCGTATTTCGAAGCAATTTCCATGACGGGCCTTTTAAAAACAGGGCGCAAAGGTAGAAAAAATAGGAAAGCGGAGGTGTCAGAATAACCTGCTTCTCTTCACAAGGTAGGGTAAAAGTACCTGTTGGAAGGAGCCGTTGATGTCGGCCTCAACAAGATCTATTTTGTATTGCCCGCAGCGGAGTACGAGGTCTTTCCTGAATTTTTCAATGCTTTTAAGATACTGTTCCTTCACTTCCTGCGGAAACAGCCTGATTTCCTGCCCCGACTCGAGGTCTATGAACTTATATGGGCGATTGTCATAGTCAAATTCCAGTTCCTTCTTTTTATCCACCACATGGAACAGAACAACTTCATGCTTATTATGTTTCAGATGCTGCAGGGCTGAGAATATCTCCTCGGATCCATCCTGGTTTTCAAACATGTCGCTGAATATCAGCACCAGTGAACGCTGGTGTATCCTTTCGGCAAGTTCATGGATCACCTGGGCCAGGGCAGTTTTTTTCCTGGCTTCAGGGGATAACGGGTGAAGCAGGGTTTCGAGTTCGGTGTATAAGTATTTGTAGTGAACCGAATTTGACTTGCACTGTGTGTGCAGCTCAACAGTATCTGAGAAAAAACTCAGACCCGAGGCATCCCTTTGTTTCCTCAGAAGAAAAAGCAGGGCGGCCGTGAGGTATATCGAAAACGTGATCTTATTGGGGTGTTCAATATCAGGTTTGCCGATCACAGGGTAATACATCGAAGAAGAGTTATCGATGAAGACCTGGCAGCGGAGATTGGTTTCCTCCTCAAACCGTTTTACATACAGGCGGTCGCTGCGTCCATAAAGTTTCCAGTCGATATTCCTGATCGATTCCCCCGAGTTATAAAGGCGGTGTTCGGCAAACTCAACGGAGAAACCGTGAAACGGGCTTTTGTGAAGGCCTGTAATAAATCCTTCAACCACCTGCTTGGCAAGAAATTCCAGGGAAGAGTAACGTTCGAACTGACTTTGGTCGAGGACGGGCATAGGAAAAGCGAAATGGCGAATTGGCGAAATAGCGAAAAATTTCGCTTTTCGCTTTTCGCTTTTCGCAATTTAAAGATGTTTCTCTATCAGGTTTTTGTAATTTGCTTTGGGGACAGCTCCTACCTGTTTATCCACAACTTCCCCGTTTTTGATGAACAGGACGGTAGGTATGTTGCGCACCCTGTATTTGGCGGTGGTTGCAGGATTATCATCGACATTAAGTTCTCCGGCTACTATCCTTCCTTCATATTCAGCGGCGAGTTCGTGGATGATCGGCCCGACCATACGGCAGGGGCCGCACCATTCGGCAGACAGGTCTACTATAACTAATTTATCAGCTTTTTCAACCTTTTCAGTAAAATTTGCATCAGTGAAAGTTTCAAACATAGATCAAAATTTTAAGCAAAATTAATAAATCATTTCCATTTTATTGAGAAAGCCGGAAACTGATCCCCGGAATAGCGCCAACGGCCTGTATCATCTCCTTGGCATTAACCCTGAACTTTTTAGAGGGAAGTTCTACATTCAGAGATTCCAGGGTGTCAACAACCCTGATCCTTAACTGGCATTTCCCTTTGTGCTTCCTTACTGTATTACGAATACTTTCAACTAACGCATCATTAACTTCATCGACAGGAATGGTAAGCTCCAGCACCTTGGCATGCTTGTCAATGACTTCAGCAAGAAGTGATACATTCTGAACCCTGAGGGTCAGCTGGTCGGGATTATCGAAACGTGGTTCTATCTTAACTTTGATGAACACATGCTGGCCTTCCTCCATGAAATGTTTATAACGGAGATAATCTTCAGAGAAAAGTGTAACCGAAATGAAATCCACATAATCCTCCACCACGAAAGAACCGAAAGGCTTTCCGGTTTTACCGGTTTTATGCAAAGCACTGACGACAGTTCCTGCAAAACAGACTTCCTTGCCTTTATACCTGGGCATATCTGCTTTCAGCTGTTCGGTGCTCACATCACAGAACTGCCCGATCTCAAGTTTGAAATCATCGAGGGGATGCCCGCTCATGTAAAACCCGGTGATTTCCTTTTCATATCTGAGCTGCTCAATCCTTGACCACGGTGGACAATCGGGCAATTTGAGGTCGTCCATTTCGACCTGTTCAGCTTCGCCGAAAAGCGATTGCTGGGAGCTGTTCTGTCTTACATGGTATTCGGTGGCCTGCTTTAAAACACTTTCAAGAAAAGTTGATTCGTCCCCGTTCTGCTTGTAAAAAAACTGCGCCCTGTGCATCCCGTCAAAACAATCAAAAGCCCCGGCCCTGGCAAGGGCTTCCATACAGCGCTTGTTGATATGATGAGACGACACGCGCCTGGTAAAATCAAAAATGCCGGTATACGGACCGTTCTTTTTTCTTTCGGCAGCGATAGCCATGACTGCGCCTTCACCAACGTTTTTAATAGCTCCCATCCCGAAACGAATCTCCCCTTTGCGGTTCACGGTGAACCTCAGTTCACTCTCGTTTACGTCGGGGCCCAGCACTGCAATCCCCATCCTCTTGCATTCATCGAGGAAAAGCGTGATCTCTTTCAGATCGGTAAGGTTTCGGCTAAGCACAGCCGCCATGAATTCAGCAGGGAAATGTGCTTTGAGGTAGGCCTGGCGGTATGCTACGTATGCATAACAGGTCGAATGTGATTTATTGAAGGCATAATTCGCAAAAGCTTCCCAGTCCTTCCATATCTTGGTAATGGTTTCCTCTTTGATGCCATTTTTCTTGCAGCCTTCAAAGAACTTCGGTTTGATAGTGTTCATCAGCGACTCGATCTTCTTCCCCACTGCCTTGCGAAGGTTGTCGGCATCTCCCTTTGAAAATCCGGCAAGCTCCTGCGAAAGAAGCATCACCTGTTCCTGGTATACAGTAATGCCGTAAGTGTCCTTCAGGTATTTCTCCATCACAGGGATGTCGTACTCTATTTTTTCCCTGCCGTGTTTACGGTTGATGAACCTTGGGATATATTCCATCGGGCCGGGCCTGTATAGTGCATTCATTGCGATCAGGTCCTCGATCACGTTGGGTTTCAGCTCCCGGAGGTATTTCTTCATACCATCCGATTCAAATTGAAAAATACCGGTTGTCTTGCCCTGGCTGAAAAGCTCGTATGTTTGCGGATCATCGAAAGTGATGGTTTCAATATCAAGGGCTATGCCTTTCGACAAATTGATATTTTCAACGGCTTCCTTGATGATGGCCAGGGTTTTCAACCCAAGGAAGTCCATCTTCAGCATACCCACCTTCTCGATGAATTCCCCATCGAACTGTGTAACAAGAAGCGTCGACTCCTTGCTTGTTGCAACGGGTATGTATTTTGTGAGATCTTCCCTGCCGATAATTATCCCGCAGGCATGCAGGCCGGTCTGCCTGATCGATCCTTCAAGCTCCTCGGCATATTTTAAGGTATCGGATATTAATTTGTTTGACGAAAATTTTGCGGCTTTTAATTCGGGGACTTCTTCAATAGCTGCTTTCAGGGTGATGCCCAGCCGTGCAGGGATGAGTTTGGACAAGGCATTCACCTGGTCAATCGGCATGCGGTGAACCCTGCCAACGTCCCTGAGAGCCCCTTTCGCAGCCATGGTGCCGAAGGTTATAACCTGGGCCACTTTATCGTGGCCATACTTATTTTCCACCCATTTAAGCACCCTGTCTCTTCCGTCCTCATCAAAATCTATATCGATATCAGGCAAGGATACACGGTCGGGGTTGAGGAACCTTTCGAAAAGAAGGTTGTACCTTAATGGATCAACATCGGTTATCCTGGTACAGAATGCAACCACCGAACCTGCTGCTGATCCACGCCCCGGGCCAACGGCAACCCCCATATCCCTCGCAGCATTAAGAAAATCCTGTACAATGAGGAAGTACCCAGGGTATCCCATTTTCCTGATCGTGGCAAGTTCAAAATCAATTCGTTCACGGATCTCATTTGTGATCTCGGGATATCTCTTTTCAGCACCCTTGTATGTGAGGTGCCTCAGGTATTCATCGGCATCGGTGAAGTTATCAGGAATGGAAAAATCAGGCATGATAGGCTTCCTGTTCAAATCATACACCTCGATCTTTCCCAGTATCTCCATCGTATTTTCAAGGGCTTCGGGGATATCGCTGAAAACAGCCTGCATTTCTTCCTGGCTTTTAAGCCATTCCTGCCCCGTATATCTCAGGCGGTCAGGGTCATCAATGAATTTACCTGTATTGACGCACAACAGCCGGTCATGCATCTCCGAATCCGACTCATTAAGGAAGTGTACATCATTAGTGGCTATCAGCCTGATGTTTAATTTTCTTGATATTTCAATAATAGCATTGTTAACTTCAACCTGCCTTTCGTAAACACTGGCATCGCGGGTAAGGTCGGTGATTTTATGCCTCATCAGCTCAAGATAGAAGTCATCTCCGAAAATTTCCTTGTATTCGGCTGCAACCGCCTCGGCTTTGTTCTTGTTCCCTGCCTGTATGGCCCTGGAGATCTCACCTGCAAGGCAGGCAGAAGAAGCAATAAGCCCTTCATGGTAATCCATGAGTATCTGCTTGTCGATCCTTGGCTTATAATAAAATCCCTGGGTCCATGAATAAGAGATAAGTTTAACCAGGTTCTGGTAACCTGTCAGATTCTTGGCAAGAAGAATGAGATGATCACCTTTACGGTCTGCGTTATCAACCTTATCCAAACGTGACCTTCTGGCAACATAGGTTTCACAACCGATAACCGGTTTGAAATCCGGGATCTTGGATGCAGCTTCAACAAAAGCTTTGGCACCGAAGAGGTTGCCATGGTCGGTTACCGCCACTCCTTTCATGCCCAGTGAAGAAGCTTTTTTGACCAGGGACTTCATATCGCAGGCCCCATCGAGGATGGAATACTGGGAATGGACATGTAAATGAGTGAAATTCTGCATCTTAATAAAAAAGGCAAGGGAGGTTAAACGGAATTCAAAAATACCTGATTAATGATTTCAGGAATTGATTGTTGAAAACTAAAAATAAATGGTACCTTGCCTTCCCTACTTGAAATCCTTGAGAAGATTTAATATTTTTGCTGTAAAGTAAAATGTTATGATACCAATATCACATTTTCATCCCCTTTCGGTGCATTTTCCGGTTGCACTTGTAATGGTCGCTTTCATGTTTGACCTGGTCTCAATGATCACTAAGAAGGAACCCTGTCTTTCAAAAGCGGGGTATTATCTGCAAGTCCTGGGTATGCTGGCAGCGATTGCAGCCTGGGGGACTGGGCATTTTATTGCAGGAACCACTTCTATGGAAGGTGAAGCCATGCAGGTGAAGGAGCAGCACGAGCTGTTTGCTACAATAGCCCTGGTTGCAATAATAGTTGCCACAATTGCCAGGCTCATCATGGTATACCAGAAAACCGAAAACACGTTTTACAAGTACATCCCCTTCGGTTTATCCCTCTTGTCGGTGGTCTTCATTACAATCACCGGTTACCTTGGCGGAAAACTTGTCATGGATTTTATGATTGGAATATAAAAAAACAAGTTCCATAAACCTTAAACTGTAAATTATGAAAACCAGGAGTATCATTTTATTGATCCTGATGCTTTTAACCGGGGTCACTGCATATGCAGGTTCCGAAAAGACAATGGAAAATCTTAAAGCTGCATTTAAAGGAGAATCTACTGCCTCTGCCAAGTATGCCGCCTTTGCCGAACAGGCAAGAAAAGAAGGATTTATCCCTATCGCGATTATGTTCAATGCAACATCAAAGGCCGAAGCCATACATGCCATGAACCATAAAGCGGTGATAGAGAAAATGGGAGGTAAAACAGAACTGGTGAATCCCGAGTATACTGTAAAAACCACAAAGGAAAACGTAGAGGATGCCATAAAGGGAGAGAATTATGAAATGATGACCATGTACCCCGAATTCCTTAAAGCAGCCAAAGATGAAAATGCCAACGATGCAATAAAATCAATTCGTTGGGCTATGGAGACAGAAAAAAAGCACTACCTGATATACACAAATGCCCTTAATGGTCTAAATAAGAATGATGTGAAATCCCTTCCTAAGGTATACTGGGTCTGCCCCAAATGCGGCAACACCTATGACCAGCCTAAACCTGAGGACAAGTGTGCTTTCTGCTATACTTCCAGGGACAAGTTCATCAAGTTTGATAAATAGTTGATATAGCCTTTGGCAATTTGATTTTATTTCACGACCTTTGCACCCCTGTTAAATTTACAGGTAGTGTTAAGATCAATTAATCAATTAATCAATTAATTAGGTATGCCAACCAAAATCAGGTTACAGAGAAGAGGTAAGAGAGGTCAGCCTTTCTACCACATTGTCATTGCGGATGGTCGTGCACCACGGGATGGGAAGTTTATCGAAAAAATTGGCACTTACAACCCTTTATCAAGGCCGGCCGATATTGACATCGATTTCAACAAAGCCATTACATGGCTTACAAAAGGTGCTCAGCCCACCGACACGGTGAAAGCTATTTTAGCTTATACGGGAGTCCTTTACAAAAATCATCTCCAGAAAGGTGTTCAGAAAGGCGCCATGACAGAAGAACAGGCCGAGATCAAATTCCAGGCCTGGATGCAGGAAAAACAAGCTAAGATTTCCAGCAAAAAGAAAGAATACGAGCTCAACCTTAAGGATGCCCGTAAGAAATTGCAGGAAAATGAAATTAAGCTCAATGAGTCTAAAGCTCAGGCTGTTGCAAAGAAACGTGCCGAAATTGCAGCTGCAGAACTGGCTGCTCGTGCTCCGGTTGCTGTTGCAGAGCCCGCCGCTCAGGTTCATGCTGAAGAAACTCCGGCTGCAGTTGCAGAGCCTGCCGCAGCCGAACAAGCCCCTGCTGAAGAAGCAAAACAGGAATAAGCTTTATCTGGGCTTTTCCCATGGAAAAGAAGGAATTTTATTACCTGGGCAAAATCCTCAAAACATTTGGCAATAAAGGCCAGCTTGTGGTTCATCTCGAAGTTGATGAACCAGAGAAATACCTCAATCTTGAATCCGTTTACCTGGATATTTATGGTGAACGGATTCCTTTTTTTATCACAGCAGTTGAGCTGAAATCAAAGAATTCGGCAGTGTTCTCCTTTGCAGATGTCGACTCGTCTGATGTAGCGGAAGAGTATATTGGCAAGGAAATGTTCCTGCCCTTAACCTCGCTTCCGCAACTTACAGGCAAGCAGTTTTATTTCCATGAGGTGGAAGGCTATACTGTGGTGGATACACATTTCGGGGAGCTGGGAACCCTGTTGACAATACTTGACCTCCATCATCAGGCCTTATTCCAGATAAAATCCGGAGAAAAAGAGGTCCTTATCCCCGTGGTTGACGAGGTGATCATCAATATAGACAGGGAAAAGAAGGTACTTACGATTGAAGCGCCAGAAGGCCTGATCGACATATACATTTAGTATGAGCTTCAGTTTTCGTCAGTTCCTGGTCGAAGACTCCCGGTCTGCCATGAAGGTCGGTACGGATGCCATGCTCCTGGGCTCCTGGGTTAAAGCCGGCTCTGCAGAATCCATCCTGGATATAGGAACAGGGTGCGGGGTGATCGCCCTGATGATGGCACAGTCTTCTGCCGCAAAGATCGATGCCATCGACATTCATAAACCTTCTGCAGACGAAGCAGCGTTTAATATATCTAAATGCCCCTGGTCTGAAAGGATCAGGGTCTGGTGCCGTTCTCTTGAAGATCATGCACTCCTGGCAAAAAACAAGTATGATCTGATCATATCCAATCCTCCTTTCTTCATCAATTCGCTGAAGCCGGCCTCAACCGAAAAACTTATCGCTAAACATGAACATGCACTTTCGCCCCCTGAATTACTCAGGTATTCGACCGGGCTGATGCATTCCTCATCCAGTCTATGCCTTATCCTGCCTGTGGAGGAAGGAAAAAAGTTTACCCTCCTGGCTTCGGAATTGGGATTATATCCCTTTCGCAGCCTGACAGTAAGACCGGTTCCCTTAAAACCTCCTCATCGCAGCCTGATCGAATTCAGGTTCTTGAATGTTCAGGAACCCGAAAATGATGAACTTGTGATCCATGGACCCGACGGACTCTTCAGCGAAAAATACCTGTCCCTGACTCAAAATTTTCATCGTTTTAATCAGGAGAAGAGCTGATGTTTCATATTTTTGACAAAATTCTTTCATGATGTCAGGAAATGTGAAGCATTTTAAACCAGGTTTATTATTTATTCTTGCCCTGCTGTTTGTAATTTCTTGCAGTACCAGGGAAAGCAAGCTGAAGATCGCTGTATCAAAGGCCTCTCCAAATTACATTCAATGGCTTAAAAAGGCGAACCCTGACATGCAGGTCGTGAACCTGTATACCCTGAAGAAGAATGTGGCACTTGAAGTTCTTGGCACTTGCGGCGGGCTGCTTCTTACAGGTGGTGAGGACGTATATCCGGGCTGGTACGGCAAGGAAAATGAATCAGGACGGTGTACAGGATTCAACCTGAAGCGAGACAGTCTTGAAATAACTCTTCTGAACAGGGCAATAGAGATGCAAATGCCGGTATTCGGCATTTGCAGGGGGCACCAGCTGTTAAATGTATACCTAGGAGGGAAACTGATTGTAGATATTCCCACTGACTATGGGCAGAGCGTAACACATATGTGCAGAGATTACCTTCATTGCACCCATGAAGCTTACATACAGAGGAACTCTGCTTTATACCAGCTTGTCGGGATTGATTCTGCCATGGTTGCAACAAACCATCATCAGGCAATTGATGTCCTCTCTCCTCTTTTAACAGTCAGCGCCCGCTCTTCCGATGGGCTTATCGAAGGAATGGAATGGCTGAATCCACAGGGCAAGGGCTTTTTAATGGGAGTGCAATGGCATCCCGAGCGAATGGATTACAGTAATCCTTTATCCGGCAAACTCGCCGACAAGTTTGTAAGTGAATGTGAAGCATATTTAAAACAAAGGAAGGGCTTATGAAACTTAACAATGATGTGCTGCATTATTTCACTGTATTCATTGGTTTTCTTGCCATGCTGAACCCATTTGGCATACTGCCGATCTTTATTGGAATGGTTGAAGACCTTGACGATAAAACAGCAAGGCGGATGGCTTTAAAAGCTTCAGTTGCAGCGTTCCTGATCATTGCTTCATTTTGTATCTTCGGGCATTTTATTTTCAGGGTTTTTGGGATTACAATCCCGGCATTTCAGATCGCCGGTGGCATAATCGTATTCTTCATTGGCTACCATATGCTGAATGGAGAAGAATCCCAGATCAGGTTCCAGAAAGACATGAGCCCTGAAGAGTTAAAGGAGGCGGTGTCAAATATTGCAGTGACCCCGCTTGGCATGCCTTTACTTGCAGGCCCTGGCACTATTGCAACCGCTATGAACTTTGTAGGTTCAAATAAATCGCTTACCAACGTGATCGTTGTGATTGTTTTGTTCGCAATAATCTGTTTCCTCACCTACCTGCTTTTCCTTTCAGCAAAAAAAATCGCCTCAGTAATGGGCACAGCCCTGATCAAGATCATTACCCGGGTCATGGGGCTGATCCTGACCGTGATCGCTATACAAATGCTCATCATGGGAATAATAGGAGCCATTAAATTATATACCTCAATAGACCTGTGATGAATAGAATTGATTCCTTAACTAAAATGAGAACCTCAGCCTGCCTGTTGCTTGTTTGTT
>JBAXBP010000095.1:0-12579 GCA_037141915.1 Bacteroidota bacterium
ATTATAAGGAACCTGAGCTGACTGCCGATGTCATCACTCCCGACGGCTGGTTTAAGACGGGCGACCTGGGTGTCTTTGATAAAGACGGCTATCTCTACATCAAGGGACGGCTTAAAAATACCATTATCGGGCAGGGAGGTGAGAACATACATCCCGAAGATATCGAGTCAATCATCAACAACTTCCACCATGTGGTGGATTCCCTGGTGGTCGTTCAGCAGGAAAGGCTTGTTGCCCTGGTCCAATTCAACAGGGAAGAGATTGAAGAGCGTTATTCCCAGCTCAAATACGACATCTCAAATTACGTGGAACATAAAATAGACGAGCTCCAGCTCGAGCTGCTGCAATATGTTAATACCAGGGTGAATAAATTCTCCCAGGTTCAAAGAATAGTCGTGCAGGAATACCCTTTCGAAAAAACCCCCACTCAAAAGATCAAGCGCTACCTGTATACCTGAGACTGTTAAGCACAGGCAGGAACGAAACCTGAACGACATGAGACACTCCCGCCATACTTATGCCTTCCTTGCCTTATTAATACTGATCCTCTTCCCTGCGTTTTCTTATGCCGGCAGTATTGGTTATATCGATCAGTACAACGTAAAATGGACGAGGCCCTCGGCCGATGCCTCCGGCTCTATGCCCCTGGGCGGAGGCGATATAGGCTGCAATGTATGGGTTGAGAACGGGGATATACTGTTCTACATTTCAAGGACCGGGACCTTCGACGAAAACAACAGCATGCTTAAACTTGGAAGGATCAGGATCAGGTTCAGCCCCAATCCTTTCGCCGACGGCTTTTCTTCATTCAGGCAGGAACTCAGGCTTAAGGAAGGATATATAGAATTCGAAGCCGTAAAGGACAATATCAGTGTTAAAGCAAGGATATGGGTGGAGGTTTTCAGGCCTGTCATCCATTTTTCGGCCGAAAGCAGTGAAAATCTCACCATGGAAGCCTCCTATGAAAGCTGGAGGTCCGAAGACCATCCGATCAGCAGGGATGAGAGAATGCAATGTCTTAGTTTCCTGGGCACCGACCCCAGGGTCATTCCTTTGACCACTTACAAAGACGTGGTCGGCAAGGGCCCCGACGAAGTGTTTTGGTATCACAGAAACCGGAATGATGACCTGGTTTTCGACAAAGAAATTACCCAGCAGCACCTCGACCAGGTGAAGTCAGGGTTCAGGAATCCTTTAAAGGATCTCACCTTCGGTGGACTGATGAAAGGCGGGAACCTGGCCGTCAGCCGCTATGCGGATGGCAGCTACCTTGGCACCGCTTACAAGGGCTGGGTCATGAAATCGGCGGAGCCTTCATCAAAGCATTCGCTGTTGATAGTGCTTCACACTTCCCAGGCTGCCTCGGCCGAAGCCTGGAAGAGTGAACTTGAAAGTGAACTTTCATCGCTTGATGATGAAAATGTTGCCTGGTCAAAAAACTTCAAATGGTGGGCTTCTTTCTGGGACCGCAGCCATATTGTGATAAATAACGGTGCCGGGCCTGAAGACCAGGGCTGGAGGATAGGCAGGAATTACCAGCTTTTCAGGTACATGCTTGCTTGCAATGCATACGGGGAGTACCCTAGCAAGTTCAACGGGGGCCTGTTCACCTTTGACCCCGGTCTCACCATAAAGAAATACCAGGGACTGAGCCCTGACTTCAGGCAATGGGGAGGCGGAAGTTTTACAGCCCAGAACCAGAGGCTGGTGTACTGGCCTATGCTGAAATCGGGTGATTTTTCCTTTATGCATTCCCAGTTCTCATTGTATTCGAGGAACCTGGCAGCTGCCGAGCTCAGGACAAAGACATACTGGAAGCACGGAGGAGCCAGCTATGGTGAACATTTAGAGAGCTTCGGGTTGCCCATAGGCGACATTTACCAGTACGGATGGGGTCAGGGAAAATTAGGTCCCAGGAACGATTCTGCCAGCACCCGCATGGTTAAAGACAGCACAGGAAACAAGATAAAAGTGCAGGATTACGGTTACCTCGATAACGACTGGGTCTCGGATGAGTACGACAATGCCCTTGAGTTTGCTTTCATGGTCCTTGAATACCAGAGGTTCAGCGCTGAAGACATTTCGGGGTACCTGCCTTTTGTGGCAAGCTGCGTAAGATTCTATGACGAGCATTACCAGTACTGGGCAAAGCGGCTTTACGGCAAGCCCCTCGATGCAAAAGGCAAGCTGATCCTGTATCCTTCAACAGCTCTTGAAACGTATAAAATAGCTTTAAACCCCACTCCTGTCATCGCAGCTCTCAGGTCGGTACTCACTTCCCTTCTCGCCCTTCCTGTATGCTATGGCAGTCCCGAACAAAGGAAATACTGGAAAGAACTGCTTGAGCGGGTTCCTGAAATTCCTTTCAGGACGATGAAAGGTAAAACCGTCATTGCCCCTGCAGAATCCTGGGAGTTTATCAACAACATAGAATTACCGCAGTTGTATCCTGTATTTCCATACGGCCTGTTCGGTATAGCCAAACCATTATCGAGGGAAGCTGTTGACACCTGGTATTCCGGCGCAGATAACGGCAACCAGTACGGTTATATCAGCTGGCACCAGGATGCAATTTTCTGTGCAAGGCTGGGCCTTTGGGAAGAAGCAAAGGACCTGATCGTAAAGAAACTTGATGACGGGCCCCTGAGATTCCCGGCCTTCTGGGGACCGGGCCACGACTGGACTCCCGACCATAACTGGGGTGGCAGCGGCATGATAGCCCTCCAGGAATGCCTGCTGCAGACTATAGACTCCTTGCTCTATGTAATGCCAACCTGGCCGCCCGAATGGAATGTGGATTTCAAACTTCATGCCCCGGAAAAAACCACGGTCGAGGCCACCGCACAGGGAAGAAAGCTTATGAAGATGAAAGTGGTGCCGGCAGCCAGGAAATCGGATGTGATCATGATGAATGTTGTTTCCCCTAAAAAATTCCTCAAAGACCCGGGCCAGGAAAAGACCCGGGGCAAATCATCCAAATAAGAATATGAGACCTTTCAGATATCTGTTACCCTTTGGAATTCTGCTTTTACTGGCTAGCGCCTGTGCTAAAAAATCCGACACAACCAGCCCTGTCATCCTGCCTGGCAACTGGGTGCAGACACGGGGACCGGGCAGCGGAATTATCAGGTGTATGGCAGTGGTGGGAGACACTATATTGGCCGGTGCGGAATCCAATGGGCTGTTTTTTTCAGCCAACGGGGGTGGATCATGGGTGCAGGACAAAACAGCCGTCTCTCAAACCGTTACAACTTCCGCTGTTGTAGCTGTGAACGACACTACCATTTTTGCGATCAGCGACATGCTTTACCGCTCGTACAACAGGGGTGTCAAATGGGAGGGAATCGCCAGTCTTCCTTCAGGAACAGTGACCTTGTCAGCTAATAATTCACTTATAGTGACGGGTACGCAAGGTACGGGAGGAGTGTCGGTATCAAGGGATGGCGGGAAAAACTGGTCGCAATCCCAGCCGGGTTCAGGCAATTACCTGAATTCAGTGGCTATAATTGATCAGGATATCTTTGACGGGACGACCGGAGCGGGGGTATTTTACAGTCATGATTACGGTTTGCATTGGGAATCATTAAACCTGGGGTTATCGAATCTTGACGTTCGCTGCCTCTTAATCAGCAGGTCATTGATTTATGCCGGTACTGCCAAAGGTATTTTTTTGACTTCAAACAAAGGTCAGAACTGGAGTCTTCTCAGTAGCGGACTCCCGACAGATCTGCCTGTCTCATGTATTGCCGCCTCCGGCACCTCTTTACTGATAGGGAACCAGAACGGAATATGGCATTCCGCCGACGGGGGAACAAACTGGGATCCTGCAACAGGCGACCTTCCGGTTACCGATATCCGTTCGCTTGCAATATGCGGTTCTTCCATAGTGGCAGGGACCGCAAACGGCCTTTTCAGATCAGGCAACAATGGAATTTCATGGTCGCTCGTCGGCGTTGCCGTTTCCACCGTAAAATCAATGTGTATCGACATGAATAACCTTATTGTTGCAGCCGGAGGGGATATCCCGCTCCTATACATCACTGCCGATCAGGGCAACCAGTGGTCATTGGCCGGCTCAGTGATCAACACCCATAAAGTGGCATCCCTGGCATTCAGCAGCGGGTACCTGGTAGCAGGAACGGATAGCGGGATTTTTATTTCACGCGACCAGTGTCATTCATGGAGCAGCCGCTCCTCAGGACTGGCAAGCCTGGATGTACGAACTGTAAGTACAGGAGGCTCATACTGGTTCGCGGGGACTTTTACCAGCGGGTTCTTCAGGTCGGCCAATAATGGCGAGAACTGGCAGAAATTATCAACAGGTATTCCCGATGACAAATTTGTATTCTCTGTATTCTGCCAGGGTTCAGAGGTTTTTGCAGGAACATCTTTCGGGGGGCTGCTTATATCGAAGGACTATGGGCTGAGCTGGATTAAACAAAGCCAGGTTCCTGAGAATACTGTAATTTCTTCCTTTGCAGCAAGCGGATCAACAGTTTATGCAGGAACTTACAATGGTGTCTGGGAATCGGATGACAGCGGGCAGACCTGGTATGCCACAACTCTCTCCAACCAGGTGGTGAACAGTATGCTGATCATTGGAGAAAATGTTTTTGCCGGAGTTCAAACCTGGGGGATCTTCTCAACGGCATTAAAAGGAACAAAATGGGCTATGCTGGTAGACGGCCTGACTTATAAGCCTACCGTTACATCTCTCGCTACCGACGGGACCATGCTTTACGCCGGAACACAAGGCTTAGGCGTATGGACACATCCTCTTAAATAATTCTCCGGGGCTGGAAATCTGCCGCAGATACTGTCTTTGGTTTATCTCAGGATGACAACTTTCCGTTTAATGAGGTAGGTGTCGGATTGTATCCTCACATAATAAGTCCCTGCTGCAGCAGAGGAAAGGTCGATCTGGTATTCATTCTGTCCTTTCAGTTGCTTTTTCAGAACAGTTTTCCCGTTCATGTCTTCAACCTCGATCGTTAATTCACGCTTGCTGCCTTCTGCAGGAACGACATTAAATATCCCTTTGCTTGGGTTCGGATAGATCTCAACCTGTTCGGTCTGCGACTCACCAATACCCGTATTCTGTTTCGCCTGTACCAGGTTAACAGTAACAGGTGTAACTCCGGTGGCAGATACAAAGATATGCGCAGTGCGGGCGGTATTGCCGCTGTTCTGTGTATAGTTTGCAACAATGGTACCGTTATTGCTGCCCGAAGGTGTAACCGTACACCAGCTGCTGTCGGAATGCACGGCCCAGTTGACATTGGAGGTTACTGTATAATTTATGCTTCCTGCAATGGAAGTCACATTTTGTGCAGGCGGTGTTACACTCAGGCTTGGAAGGGCAGCAAGCTGGGTGACTGTGACGATTACAGGAACAACTCCGGCTCCGCTAGTGGTTATATGAGCAATTCTGGTCGCCATCCGCGGGTTTGCAGCAAAAGTTACCAGGATACTGCCATTACCCATCCCCCCCGGGGTTTGAACTGTGCACCAGCTGGAATCGCAGATCACCGACCATGAAATATTCGACAGGACACTAAAAGCTGTTCTGCCTGTATCCGCAACTACATCCTGGTTAGGGGGTGTTACGATGAGTTGGGGAGTAACTCCTGCCTGGCTCACGGTGACATGCACCGAAGGGACTCCGCTCCCGCTGACTGTAATGGTAGCCAGCCTTGGTGGGGTACCGGTGTTAGCTGTAAAGTTTGCAAAGATCGTATCATTGCCTGCACCCAATGGGGTGGGCACGCACCATGAGGCATCGCTGGAAACAAGCCAGTTGATATTGCTGGTGACAAAGAACCGGGTCTGGCCGGTTGTATCACCTACACTCCGGGTAGGAGGAGTGACTGCAAGGTTTGCCTGCATGGTTGAAAAACTCAGGGTATCCCCGTTTACAGTACCAACCGCACTTGACCCGGTGGCACAATAATAATAAGTCATACCCTGTGAGAGTCCTGTGATGGTTTTTGAGATGTTTACGTTTGACATACCCGAACCCAGGGTGTCGGGAACTGTAGAATTTGTAAGGCTGTTCCTTGAGGTTCCCCAGCTAAAATATCCGGTCGAAGATGAACCATAGGGATTAACGCTGCCATTGACAGTCGCGGCATCTGCTAAAACATTTGTTGCAAACCCTGTAATGACCAGGGGAGGGAAAGTGTATTTAAAGGAGGCGATCTTTGTTTTCCTGGTTCCACCTGAACCTATATATTCATCGGTGAACCAGAAGGTATTTGTATCGGCAGGGTCGATTGCAAGAAGGGAGTAATCCCCCCAGCGTTCAATCCCTGATTGCGAAAAGTTGCCGTTGACAATGGTATCTTCCGCGATATCCAGTGTGTTGCTGGCTGCAAGGTAGGACATTGGCGATTGACCGCAATACCTGATCCCCGGATGTATCGTGGAGCCCGAAACGGAGTAACCAAGGGCGATGGTGTTTGAGCCATTCAGCATGACTGTTCCCATCCAACGGCTCAGGGAATCCGGACAGTATGTTCCCTGTTGCCTGACAGACCAGGCCCCTGTCGTTTTGCGAAGTTCGTACCACCTTATCCCTGCATGATTGTTATTCGGGGGTGTGCCAAGATTTATCGTATGACAACAGACGAGGGTCTGGTACGACCCGAAATTCCTGTATTGAGGGACATTCATGATAACCTGTGGGATCCCGTCAAGTTTCTGTGTTGTACCTAATTGGGGGATATTGTACCAATTGTTCCCGAAGTTACTGCTGAAAGGTATGACATCCAACTGCTGGACCCTGTTAAAAGTTGAATTGGTCAGGGTGGCCCAGTCAACATGAAGTTCGTATATCCACAGCTGGTCGGCACCTCCTCCGAAAGCATCATCATTAAACGCAATATAAAGTCCTGGAGAACCGGCAGGAGCAAACTGCCCGTCGTTATCCACAGGGGGTACACACATAAAGCCATCCACAGAAACAGGTCTCCAGTTATTGTGGAAGCCTACCATCTGCGCTACTCCTCCTGCAAGAATGGAATCACGCTGAAAAACATAGGTATCTGTGCTGCCTCCATTATTATCTCCCATGTAATAGCCGTCGCGCCAAACACTGACTTTAGCGTAATCGGGCATGGTTGCAACATGGAATGAATACCTGTGCCATGTTCCTGTGGGATCATTGGTTGAAGATACTGCCAGCAGGAGGTAATTTATTGAACCTGAGATGGAGATCTCGGTGACCAGCCAGCGGTCGGCGATTTCATCATATAAAATAACAGGGTCGCCGTCATTGTAATTTGAACCCGCCGTACCTGCGAACAAGGTATTAACTGCTGTTGGGCCGGCTACCTTGGTCCCGGACTTGGTGTATATTGTATAAGAGGAGTTAATGGTCTGCATATAATAGGTCTGGCCTGCAGTCCCGTTACAATCAGGAGGATAATAAGGAGAAGTGCCTCCATCGAAATTCGCGGTGATGCTTGAGGTTTTATGAACCTTTCCCATTTCTTTCTGGTAATATGGGTCAGGCCCCTGGGGTAGTGCTGTAGCAGCATAGGGATAACTGCGCTTCCCCAAGCCTTCATTCAATTCTTTTTTAGCCCTTTTGGCCATAGCGTTCATCTCAGCCTCGGTCATTGGCGGGATATCACGTAAGGGTTTACTGAGACCCAGGTAAGTACCTGTGCCGATGATACCTGGTTTAGCAGGCATGTTCTGGGCGCCTGCCCAAAGTGCAGACATAATAAATGCCAGCAGGAAGATGGAAAGGTTAAGTTTCATAGATAGCGTTTGAAACACAAAAATACTCATTAAAGCAGAATGTTAGGGTAAATTTTTATAATTTTAATCGCTCCCTGCATATTCCCCGTGGGTTTGTTGCAGAACCCGGGGCCTGGGCAAAGCCCAGGCCCCGGGTTCCACCCCAGAAGGGGCGGGAAATTTCCCGGGAGAGATTAAATTTTCTCTATTTTTGCAATCACATATCAAAAACCTTATACGAATGAAAAGAAATTTATTGTGTTTTTTCGCTTTGTTTTTCATAGTTTCAGCCGTTGGCCAGGATATCAAAACCGTTGCCACAGGGCTTGACAAAGCAAAGACTGACGCCCCTGCCGACACAGCAAAACACCATTGGGTTATAGGAGGCTTCGGTTCGCTGACTGTAAACCAGGCTGCTTTTTCCAACTGGGCTGCCGGTGGGACGAATGCTGTAGGTTTAAGCAGCATGCTCAACCTCAGGCTCCGATATGCCAAACACAAACATGCCTGGTCAAACATTTTAGATCTTGGTTATGGCTTCCAGTATCTCGGTCCCATAGAACATGCCAAATACAATAAAACTGATGACAAAATAGAATATACAACAGCATACAGTTATGAGCTTCATCCTAACAAAAAATGGTACCTGACTGTCCTGGCAAATTTCCGCTCCCAATTTACTAACGGGTACAGTTCCACTAACGACAGTGTCCCGATATCTTCATTCATGGCTCCGGGATATGTTGTTGTGGGGCCAGGCATAACTTACAGGCCTGCAAATTTCTTTACCCTGTACGTCTCCCCTGCTTCCGCTCGTTTCACTTTTGTATTGAATGATACCCTTTCAAAACAGGGAGCCTTCGGAGTGGAAAAAGGTAAGAAAATGAGAGCAGAAATGGGCCCCTTTGTCAGGGCCGATCTCAACAAAGACCTGGCAAAGAACATCAACCTAACAACATCCCTGGAATTGTTCACCGATTACTTTCATAGTTTCGGGTGCATAGACGTCAACTGGAATGTTTTGCTGACTTTGAAGGTTAACAAATGGCTGGCTACAACTATCAATTGCCAGGTTATTTATGATGATGATACCATGATCCAAACAAATCCTCCTGAACCCGCAACCGGTCCACGTACCCAGTTCAAGGAAACCATTGGAGTAGGGCTGTCTTATAAATTCCATTAAAAAGTCTGGCTGCAGTTTGCTGACTGCCGACTGCTGACTTCTTGCTGACCTGGAAAATTTATTATCTTTGACACGATATCAACAAACAACCTAACCGACACACCATGGCCCATCACGATTTATACGATGATCACACATTATCACATGACGAACTGAAATACAGGGAACATACCGAAAGAGCAGCCCTTTTTATCAAGATCGACCTCTTTCGTTCGGCCAGGGAAGAATATAAAGCTGCCCTTGTTTATAAGCCTGGAGACGAAAAATGCCTGAAGGGAATTTCAGACATGAACTCCAACATACAGCGGGATAAAAAGGTCGTACTGGCGGTTGTACCTGTCGTTCTTGCAGTGATTGCTGCAATTGCTGTATTTTCCTGATCAGGCCTGGCTTTTCAGCTCATCAATCAGTCCGAGGAGGACATCCTTTGTCACAGGTTTCGGAAGATATTCTGAAAATCCCAGGGAAATAAGCCTGTCCCTGTCACCAATTGAAGCATACCCGGTAAGTGCAATTATCGGGATCGTTTTGTACTCACTAAGTTTGCGAATCTCAAGCATGCCCTGGATGCCGTCGGGCCCCGGGCCAAGATTTATGTCCATCAGTATCATGTCAAAGTGATTCTGCCGGGCGCTTTCTATCGCAGCTTTGCCGTCAAGGGCCGAATATGACATACAACTGTCCTGGATATACAATGTGAGCAACTGCAGGTTTACAAGGTTATCTTCAACAACCAGTATAGTTGGGATCTTTTTAGTGCCTGCTGCCGGTCTGGCAGCTTCCGCCATTTTTTTCTGCCCCGGATCAGGCTTCTGCTCAAATGCGTTCCCTGCCGAAGGCAGAATGACAATGAACTCAGAACCCTCCCCAACTTTGCTCTTAAGTCTTATATCGCCATTCAGAAGATGTGCGATTTTCCTGCTTAGGGTTAATCCAAGGCCTGAACCCTCAAATTTCCTTCCATAGCCTTCGCTAACCTGACGGAAGGTTTCGAAAATCAGCTCAAAATTCTCTTCCGACACACCTATTCCGGTGTCTTTGACGGAGATTGCGACTTTTGCCTGATCTTCTTCACTGATTTCCTTTGCCTCTATGGTTATGCTCCCTACCTCGGTGTATTTTACAGCATTGTCGATGAGACATCTCAACAGGTGCTGCAACAGGTAATCATCTCCGGAGATCTGGACAAAAGCAGGTACATTCAGGTTAAGACTTAGATTTTTACGCTTGATCAGGGGCTCATAATTTGCCAGGACTTTCAGCAGGCTCTTTTTAATAGACTGGGGAGTGAATTTCCTGGTTACCTTGTCCGACTCGAGATGTGAAAGGTCCATGATGGCATCAAGGGTATCCATCAGGCGCCGGCCTGAAATAAGTATATTCTCTGCCTTTGTCCTTGCATCAGGATCAAGAAGATCATTTGCAAGGATCTCGGCAAATCCAAGTATCCCGTTCATAGGCGTCCTCAGCTCGTGGTTCATGTTGGCGAGAAGAGAGGACGCAAGTTTTGATGAAACCTCGGCCTTTTGCTTCTGAACAATCAGTTCCTGCTGCATTTTCAAGCGGTGGACCGACAGGGCGATCTGTTCCGACACAAAGATCAGCACATCCACTTCATGATCCCCGTAACGTATCTTGGGATTATAGCTCTGGACGACCAGGGCGCCTATAACTTCCTTATCCACCCTCAGTGGAACGCCAAGCCAGTCAATGGCCGGAGATCCTCTCATTTCGATTATACCCCGGTCTACAAAATACTGTATGTCTTCAGGTTTAGCTAAAAGATGTTTGCCTGTCCTCAGTACGATGTCGGTAAGTGTATTCCCTCGCTTCCTGGGTGCCGGAGGGGGATCTTTCTCGTCAACATAATACGGGAAGCTGATTGTTTCGTTATCGGGCTCAATCAGGGCAATAAATAAATTATGTGCATCCATAAGATCCCCGATAACAATATGGATGTTCGCAAAAAGGTCATTCATGCCTTTGGCCGAATGTGCGAGTTCAGAGATCCTGTAAACGGCCCCTTTGACCTTCTCCGACTGGATGACGTCAGAGATGTCCTTGTTGATCGTGATAATCCCGAGCACATTCCCCTGTTCATCCTTCAGCTGGGAGGTGGAAGAAAGGACATATGCCGTGCTTCCGTCCTTGCGCTTATGAACCAATTCCCCTTTCCATGATCCGTTCCGGGCGAGCTCGTCATATATCCCCGCTTTGCTTGCACCAGGAAAATCCAAACGAAGTGAACCTCCCCCGAACTTACCTATGATCTCTTCCGCCCTCCACCCGTATATCCTTTCAGCTCCTTTATTCCAGCTTTGAATGATCATATCCTTGTCGAAAGTGATTATGGCATCACTGATCTCCTGCAACAGGGCATTCATATACCTTATCTGTTCTTCATCCATATGCGATTTCTGCTGGAATTTGAAACGGGATTTGTAATATTCAAGTTGCTGGCTTTTCCATATAAGGACAGAAGAAATGACTATAACGATGATGAACACGGCAATATAAAGGACAAGGGTCATAGCGTTTTTTTCAAGAGGAGCGGTAAGTTCACTCTTATCGATCTTGCATATCAGCCACCAGTTCGTGCCTTCGATACGCTTTATCTCGGCCAGAACTGATTTCCCCCGGTAATCCTTTGAATTTGACAGCATCATGGACCCTCTCATCGGGATGCTTTGTGTGATCTCGTCTGCGGATGAGGGAGTGGTGAAGGCAATAACAGTATCGGGTTTAAGTTTACTCCCCGAAAGGTAAAAGGTCACCCCCTGCTCATGGTGCAGAAGTATGTTTTCGGCCGTGATCTTCTGAACAGGCCAGGATGCCAGTGTAGGATACAGGTTTTTCAAAGGATCAATAAAGAAGATAACATAGCCCAGCAGCCCCTGTTTGCCATGCAGAGCGGTTGAAGAGATGAGAAAAGGATTCCTGTCACCGCCCTGGATAATGTCGGAAAGCCTGACATTCCCTGGTTTAATGCTTTTGATTTCGGCTTTAATGAGCTTAATATCTAACGGCTGGTTGTTATTGTCATTAAGTGCAAAAATCCTGTTGCCAAGAGGGTCGCATAAAACAATGTTAGTATATTCATGATTGCGCTTAATGGGTTCCAGCCAGTCCCTCAGGTTCTCCCTGAATGCATGGTTTGCAGGTGACAAGGTAAGCCTGGTGAACTCTGTAATAAATTCCCGGCTCCCGGCCACAAAAGTTCCCTCGGCTTTCCTTTCCTCTATCCAGTTATTGATCTCATGAACCTTAAAACCGGCTACGGCTGAGAGAAACTCCTTATGGATACTGAGAACATCATCCCTCTGGCTGATAAAATAAAAATGGCCGCCCATGAACAATCCGCCTGCAAACAGGAAGACAAACAGAAACTGTTTCCATTGCAACCTGAATCTGTTCTGTTTAAAGTCCGGCTGTGTCATACATTGCCAGTTGTTGGGAATTCAAATGTACAAAATTATATTCTATCCCCGCGGTCTTTTATTCCCGACTTTTTATGTATGTTTGTATAGCATCAAACGATAAAACCAGGGGATATGGAAACCGGGAAACCGATCATGCTGAAATTAGTTAAAAACGACAGCTGGCTTGAGCCGGTCGCCCTGGAAGTCTATGAAAGGTACCAGCGATACCAG
>JBAXBP010000096.1:0-12543 GCA_037141915.1 Bacteroidota bacterium
GGTCGATGATGAGCGGGTTCGGAAGTGTAGCCCTGATCTGGCCTATTGAATTGCTGTCGAGCAGGGTGCGCGGATAGCTCAGGTCGGCCCACGGCGGGTTCCACGATCCCTGTGACAGGGCTTCGGGAAGCAGAAATCCACAGTACAGCAAAATAATAATGATGGTGTAAACCTTCATTTCAGACTTCCCCTGTAATTTAAAAGGCGCAATTACAAAGATAACAATCTGAGCTACACTTGGTGTTAAGCCATTGGATTTTATTAGATTTACATCATGATTCACTGCCGGCCAACGTTCCGTTATGCTTTTCTTACCGGTATTTTTTTGATCCTGGAGTTTCATGGATTTAATGCAGTAGCTCAGATCACAAATGGTATTTCGGGCCGTGTTACAGATGCAGTGAATGGAAGCCCCCTGCCATTTGCACAGATGGCCATCAGTAATTCAACCAACGGAACTGTAACCAATGACGACGGACAATTTTTTCTTGTTATCCCTGAAGGCAGGCTTAAGGATACACTTGTCGTATCCTATCTCGGTTATGAAACTGTAAAGCTTGCTCTTGGCGGGATTGCCGGTAAGACTACTGAGATCAGCCTGAAGCCGAAAGAAGTCAGCCTTAAGGAGGTGGAGGTGGTGGCGCTGACCCCCGAAGAGGTGATGAGAAGGATGTTCAACAACATTCCCCTGAACTATGGTAAGGATTCCTTATTACTGACGGCCTTCTACCGTTCACAAAAATTCACAGGTAAAAAGCTGGCAGAATATTCTGAGGCTATCATTGTGGATCTTAAAACGGGTTATTTTCACCAGAATTCAATGAGGGATGTCAAGTTCACCGCCGGGCAATCAAATAAGACGCAGCTGGTAAAGGGCAGGGTGGTTTCGGATACCAATCTTGTAAATGCCATGGGGGAAGTTGGGAAAATGGCCGGCTGCCTGGGTTGTATCTTTGCTGAGGACATGGTCGAAAACAACTTCCGTACGATGTTCGACGAAGAGGTGTTCAGGTTTTACACGTATAAAATGGAAGAACTTGCAAACCCGGATGGCGGAAAGATTTACCATATACGGTTCGACCAGGCGAATAATAAAATCAAGGGATTCAAAGGTGAGATCTTCATTGACGGCAATTCGTACGCCCTGATGAAGATAAGGCTGAGGCCGAGTTTCCAGGGTTTTGAGGCGTTCGAAAAAGACAAGGGGGAAAGGTCCTACACTATAAATCAGGTTTCAGGATGGATAGCCGAACTGCCTTTGTTTGACAAGACCATGATCTATTCAAAACGTAACGGCGGCTGGTATCTTAATACCATACACGACGAACAATGGATCACCTTCACCCTGCCATCCACAGGCAAAAAAATAATGATAGGATATAAAAATGACCTGGTTGTGACGGATGTAAACCGGGAGCCCGAAAAGGTCAGGAGTTTCAAAGGAGATAAAACTGCCGGTGTAGCCCGGCGCTGGGACCAACTCGCAGGCCCCGCCGACGAAGAATTCTGGGCCCACTTTAACTATTTACCTGTTGAGGAGAGTTTGAAGAAGGCGATAGGGAATATAAAAAGCGAAAAGCGAAATGGCGAAATGGCGAAATAGCGAAATTGTTGTTAGTGCGAACGAACGACGCTGCCACGCTGACGGCGATGTGATATGAGAGCAATAGCGGCTTTTGCAAAATGCTTCACTCAAAATAATTTCGCTTTTCGCCTTTCGCTTTTTATTACAGATCCAGGTTGTTCTGAATCACCATCTCCATGCTGTCAAGCTCGAGTGCAACCAGGTTCCCGAAGCCGTCTTTGCCTGAGATATAGGGGCCGTTGTCGAGGTCGATGAATTTATAGATACTGCTCTTTGCGGCCAGCATGATGAGTTCCATATTCACCGGCACATGCCCGTGGATGATCTTGCGGTTGCCGATCTTGTCGGGCCTGATATCGTAATCGCGCAGCCAGAGCATGGCCCTCTGGTCCTCGAAGGGGTCTTCATTTTTAAAATTGAGCCCTGCATGTACCAACACGAATTTATCGAGAGGCACATAATACTTGAGGTTGCGCATCCATTCGATATACTCCACTGGCACTTGGCGGATGTTTTCGGCTCCGAAACTTAATAGCGTGGTTTTGCCCCCAATCTCATTCCATACCTTGTGCTTTCGGTCGCCCAGCCTGTGCCACCAGGTGTTCTTGGCCTTGCTCTCGGCATCCCAGAGCTCGACCATGAAATCTTCATGATTTCCTTTAAGGCAGGTCACATTGTACTGGTCTTTTTCAAGGCCCCTGATGAAATCGATAACTCCTTTTGAATCGGGGCCGCGGTCAACATAGTCCCCGAGAAAATACAGTTCATCATTCCTGTTTGCCTTGATCAGGTTCGTGACCAGGCTTTTAAGGGTCTTTGAACAACCGTGAATATCGGGGATCACCCAGCGTTTAGCCATTGAATTCTGTTTCTTGCCTGAAATCAGGCTGCATATTATTTTTTCTTTCCCTGGTTGGCGACTTCTTCCATCAATTTTTTAATGACTTCCGGATCACCGAGGAAGTAGTCCTTTTGCAGGTTCATGTTATCGTCAAACTCGAAAACATATGGGATACCGGTAGGAAGGTTCAAGCCGATGATATCTTCATCGGAAATATTTTTCAGGTATTTCACAATGCCGCGGAGGCTGTTTCCGTGGGCTGCTACGAGTATTTCCTTGTGAACAATGAGATTCGGCTCCATCTCGTTCTTCCAGTATGGGACTATCCTGTCGACAGTATTTTTCAGTGCTTCAGTGGCAGGGACATCCTTTGGGTCAAGGTCACGGTAGCGGGGATCATGTATGGGATGACGGAGATCATCAAGGGGCAGGGGAGGGGGGGCAACATCGTAACTCCTTCTCCAGATAAGCACCTGCTTGTCTCCGTATTTCTCAACCATCTCAGCCTTGTTAAGGCCCTGCAGTATGCCGTAATGTTTTTCGTTAAGCCTCCAGGTCTTGTAAACGGGTATCCATAGAAGCTCCATCTGTTCCTGGATGAGCCAGAGTGTACGGATTGCACGGGTCAGGTATGAGGTGTAAGCCATTTTAAAATTGAAACCTTCTTTTTTAAGTATCTGACCTGCTTCCGTAGCTTCCCTGATGCCGCGTTCCGAAAGTTCAACATCTGTCCAGCCGGTAAACCGGTTTTCTTTGTTCCATGTGCTTTCGCCATGACGGATTAAAACGAGCTTGTTCATAGTGTGTTTAGTATTGTTGTTAAGTGGCAAAAGTACGAAATAATCCTTATTTTACATACCTTTGAGCATTCCAATACACTCATCATGCAGCAGTACAAACGACTCAACAACATCCTTGGCTGGATGGTTTTTATCATTGCATCCTCAGTCTATATCATCACCTCGGAACCCACCATGAGTTATTGGGATTGCGGGGAATACATCACTACCAGTTACAAGCTCGAAGTCGGCCATGCACCGGGGGCTCCGCTGTTCCAGATGATAGGCAGGTTCTTTTCACTCTTCGCTCTCGGCGACAAGACCATGGTCGCACGCATGGTGAACACCATGAGCGCCCTCTCGAGCGGGTTTACAATACTCTTCCTTTTCTGGAGCATTACTATGCTTGCCAGGAAAATGATACTGCGCAATGAGGAAATGAGCCGTTACAAAATGAAGCTGATTTTTGCCGCCGCACTTATAGGCTCCCTGGCTTATACCTTCACCGATTCATTCTGGTTTTCGGCAGTGGAGGGAGAAGTATATGCCATGTCATCGTTTTTCACGGCCATTGTGTTCTGGGCCATGCTCAAATGGGAGGAGCATGCCGATGAAAAGCATAATTACCGATGGCTTATACTTATCGCTTACCTGGTTGGTTTGTCTATCGGCGTTCACCTGCTCAACCTGCTTACCATACCCGCCATGACGATGATATGGTATTTTAAAAAATATAAAAACCCAAGCTGGAAAGGGATACTTATTGCCATCATTGTTTCAATCCTGATCCTTGGAACCGTAATGTCGGTAATCATCCCCGGCGTGCTTAAACTTGCCGCCCTTTTTGAACGTTTTTCGGTAAATTTATTAGGCCTGCCGTTCAACATCGGTACTATCATATTCTTCATCATTCTGATCTCTGCTATTGTATTTGGACTGCGTTATTCGTCAGGCAAACTGAAACCCGTTTTAAATACTGTCATTCTTGCTTTTTCGTTCATGCTGATAGGCTATTCCTCATTCTTCCTTCTGATCATCCGCAGTAATGCCGACACACCGATTGACGAGAACAACCCCGAAAATGCCATGTACCTGCTTTCTTATCTCAATCGCGAACAGTACGGGGACTGGCCGCTGCTCAGTGGGCCATACTACAATGCCCCGGTGGTCGGCCATGCAAATGGCAACCCGGTTTATACCAAGAGTACCAGGACCGGGAAGTACGAAGTCACCGATAAAAGAGAAAATGTAGAACCAATTTATGACCCTCAGTTTACTACGATCTTTCCGAGGATGTGGTCGAACCGCGAAGCACGTCACGCCAGTGATTATGTCAAATTCGGGCATGTCAAAGGTGTTCCTGTGCAAGTCAGGAACGGGGACAAGACCGAGACACGCATGAAACCTACCTTTGGAGAGAACCTCACTTTTATGTGGAATTACCAGGTCATCCATATGTATTACCGTTATTTCATGTGGAATTTTGCAGGGAAACAAAACGACTGGCAGGGCGATGGAAACAAGATAGACGGTAACTGGAAAAGCGGCATCAGGTTTCTTGACCAGTGGAGGCTGGGAACCCAGGATATCCCTGAGAGCCGCAGGAATAAAGGGAATAACAGCTTTTATTTCCTGCCCCTGATCTTCGGACTGCTGGGCATGTATTTCACGTTCAGGAAGGATTACAAGGTGGCTGTAATTATAGGACTGTTGTTCCTGATGACCGGTCTTGCCATTTTAATGTACCTTAACCAGTATTCGCCGCAACCCCGCGAGAGGGATTATGCCTATGCGGGATCATTTTATGCCTTTGCTTTCTGGATAGGGCTTGGGGTGATATTCCTGGCCGAGAAACTGGGCAAGTGGGTAAAAGCAAACCTGGCCCTGGTCATTTCGTTTGTACTTGGGCTGATCACGGTGGGAGTGATGGCCCAGCAGGGATGGAACGACCATGACCGTTCGGGAAGGTATACCGCCCTGGCCCTGGCCGAAAACTACCTGAATTCCTGTGCCCCAAACGCAATCCTGTTCACCAACGGTGACAACGATACCTTCCCGCTCTGGTATGCACAGGAGGTGGAAGGTGTTCGTACCGACGTCAGGGTGGTCAACCTAAGCCTCCTGAATTCCGACTGGTATATCGATGGGCTGAAGCGGAAGGCTTATGATTCGGATCCTTTGCCTTTCTCAATGACCTGGGATAAGTATCACCAGGGGAGCCATGATGTGACTTACCTTGTGGAAGACCCATCGTTTAAGGATAAGTACATCGACATCCGCCAGCTGTTCCAGATTATAAATACCGATGACAAACAGCTGAAAATGAGCCCGGGTGATGGCAATGTGAGTATAGATTTCTTCCCGACAAAAAAATTCGTCCTGCCTTCCGATACTCTTGAGCTGTTGAGAAGCGGCGCTGTTCCTAAGAAATTTGCCGGTAAAATCGATAACCTGATCTGGATCGTCCAGAGGGAAGCCCTTGAGAAATCAAGCCTTATGGTGCTCGACCTGCTTGCCACGAATGAGTGGAAACGGCCGGTTTTCTTCGTTTCTACCACGGGCCCTGAAAGTTACCTCGGGCTTGACCATTACCTTCACCTTGAAGGACTGGCGTACCGCCTTCTGCCGGTACCGGCTCCTGCTGCAGGGCAGGAAATCGGTGATGTGAACACCGATGTGATGTACGATAATATCATGAATAAGTTCAGGAACGGGGGGATGAATAATCCCGGGGTATATCTCGATGAAAACAACACCCGCATGGTGATGAACATACGTTCGGTTTATGCCCGGCTTGCGCAGGCATTGATTGCCGAAGGGAAGAAAGATTCGGCCCGTAAGGTGATAGACCGTTGTTTGATCGAGATGCCTGATAATACTATTCCTTACGATTATTTCGTGGTAGGGCTTGCCGAAGGCTTGTTCAAATTGGGCGATACTGAGAAAGCCAAAGGTATTGCTGAGAAGCTGGTCAATTCATCGGTTGAGAAGCTGGCGTATTATTTCTCCTTCCCCGATGAAGACCTGAGAGATATGGACATGCCAATGCGTGAAGCCCTGTATACGCTTCAGAAGGTAGGAGTGAGCGCCAAGGAGGCAGGCCAGGAAAAGCTTGCTGCTGCTGCTGAGCAGGGCATGAACAAATACTACGAACTATATGTAACTAAGGTTTACAAGCCCGAGTAAGATGTACGCCGTTCATCCGCCGTGGTTTTACAGGGCCCTCAGCCCGAAATACCTTCTCTGCAGGGTTCCGGTTCAGGATAAGGTGGCATTTCTCACTTTCGACGACGGGCCTGTGCCTGAAGCCACTCCTGAGGTTTTAAAGATACTGAAGGCTCATGGGGTGAAAGCCACCTTCTTCTGCGTGGGTGAAAATGTTCATAAACACCGGGATATCTTTGATTTAATTACTGCGGATGGGCACGCTGCCGGTAACCATTCGTACAACCATCTGAACGGCTGGAAGGTTTCGCCCGGGGCCTATTACAATAATGTGATGAAATGCAGGGAGCAGTTTGAAAGCAAGCTGTTCAGGCCGCCCCACGGAAGGTTCAGCCCGGCACAGTATTTCGTCCTCAGGAATGATTTCCGTTTTGTACTCTGGTCGTTGCTTACCATGGATTACCACCATGCAGTCAGCCCTGAACAATGCCTGCAAAATGCCATCTCCGGCCTTGAACCCGGCTGTGTCATCGTATTCCACGATTCCATCAAAGCCCGGGAAAAGATGTTGTTTGCCCTGCCTCGTTTTATAGAATGTGCCCTGGGCCAGGGGTACAGGTTTGAGGTGCTTGATGAAAAACTATAGAGGATGTACAATGTACCATGTACAATGTACAAATGTTGGATCGATGTTTTTATTTGTACATGGTACATGGTACATGGTGCATTTTTCCTACATCTCCCCCTGGTCTGCAAAACTGTAATAGCTGTCGTCCCCCACGATGATATGGTCCAGCACATCGATATCGAGCAATAGCCCTGCATCCCTGATCTTCCGCGTAAGCTTGCGGTCGGCTTCGCTGGGCTCGAGGTTTCCCGAAGGATGATTGTGCCCTATTATTATTGAGGAAGCATGAAATTCCAGCACGATGTTGAAGATTTTTTTAGGATCGACCACCGTACCTGAGATCCCACCCTCGCTGATCTGGATCTTGCGCAGAAGTTTATTCCCCCGGTTCAGCAGCAGCATCCAGAACTGCTCGTAAAGATGGTCGCCCATGAGGCTGTTGAATATCTCATAAGCCTGCCGGCTCTGGGTGATCTTTTCAAGGCACACAGCCCCGGCTTCATTCCTCCTGCGGCCGAGCTCAAGCGCCGCCATGATTGTAAGTGCCTTTGCCTTGCCAATGCCCTTCTCTTTGATAAGGTCGCTCAGGCACATTTTTGATAGTTCAATGAGGTTGTTGCTGGCTCTTTGCAAAAGGTTCTTCGACAGATCAACGGCCGACTCCCGCTTTGTCCCGGTGCTGATCAGTATCGCCAGGAGTTCGGTATCGCTCAGCGCATGCCTGCCTTTGGTTTCAAGTTTCTCCCTGGGCCTGTCATCTTCGGCCCATTTGCTGATGGGAATGTGATTGATGTAATTATCCATGATGTTTTCTCACTTAATCCGCCATCTGTCAACAAGTGATACCACTTTTGTAATTATCTTTATGTTTGCAGATGAAATTCCGGCTTTATGAAATTTTCAGTAACTGTAATTGATAGTGTTGATTCCACCAATGCCTTTGCCCGCCGCATGATTGATGAGTCAAAAGCCGGCGAAGGTACTGTGATCATGGCGAGGGAACAGTATGCAGGACGGGGTCAGGGCGAGAACACCTGGCATTCACAGGCTGGTATGAACCTGACGTTCAGCCTGGTACTTGAGCCGGTATTTCTTCCGCCCGACAAACAGTTCATCCTCAACAAAGCCATCGCCCTGGCAGTGATGAATTCGGTGAAGCAGTCTCTTCCACCTGAAACTATAACTTCCATCAAATGGCCCAACGACATTTACGCCGGGACCCGGAAAATCGCCGGGATACTGATCGAGCATACCATCATGGGCAATTCCCTGAAACATTCAATTATCGGTATCGGCATTAACCTGAACCAGGTTGAATTCCCTGTTCATCTGCCAAACCCGGTATCATTGAAACAATTTACCGGCCTTGATCACGACAATGAAAAATTCCTTGAAAGTACCTGTCACGACCTCGACTTGGAATATTCCAGGCTGATCCGGGGCGAATTCAATTCAATCAATAATGATTATGATTCTTCTCTCTTCGGATATGGGAGCGACAGTGAATTTACATCAGGTTCTTCCTCATTCACCGGGCGGATAACAGGTGTTGACGACCTGGGCCGTTTGCTCATAATGACCCAAGACGGAAACATCCGGTCATACAATCATGGGGAGACTGTCATCAGGATATAAAATTGCAGTAAGCGAAGCACACTACACAAGCCGCATTATTCTAAGCGAAGCATTTTGCAAAAGCTGCATCAGGTTCCAGGAGCGAATAACAACTGGACGGGTCCAGGTAATATATTTACATGAGCGACGCAGCAACCGTAGCAGCGTTGCAAATATGCGAGCGATTACCTGTTGTACCTTTTTCCGAACATCACACTCACATATACCGTGAGAAAGAAATTCTGCTTGGGATTCAGGGCCATGATGGGGATACCGATGGGGCTGTAATCAAGCGTGGCGCCTGCTTCCAGAGACGATATCATTTTATTCTTGCTGCCGAATTCAAAATCCAGCCCGGTTTTGGCGTACAGGCCGGGGAAGAAATTCAGTTCCAGTATTCCTGCGAGGAATGATCCCCGTCCATAAATATAATCGGGGTTGATATCAGCCGAATACCGTTGCTCACGTAGCTCATAATTATTCCCGTTGGTGGGATAGGCCACAAAAACATACGCAGGTTTGGTGATCCCGATACTCAGTCCACCGTATAGCAATCCGCTTACCTGGACGCCTCCCCAGTAAGGCTTTCGGTTAAAAATGTAATTAACTCCCACGCCACCCCTCAGGAAGGAAACGTAATTCAGCTTTCCGAAAATAAAGGGCCTGGAATCGGAGTAATACGGGTTGACCACCTTGACTTCCTTGGCCGATTTGTAGGTTGACCATTCCAGCTCCCACATGAATTGCTTTAGAGCAGTGAGGTTATAACCTTTCCTGAATTTGAGACCCCATCCGTTGGAGTGCAGCATGGCGCCCAGGCTCCACTGCCTCTCAAAGAGCACATTGTCGGGTACAGAATCACTATAATCGGTAAACTTCTCCTGGGCCTGCATGATGCAGGGAATCGCAATAAAGAGAATGAGCACAAAGGAGATCTTTTTCATGCGCCGGAGAAAGGGATAGCAAAATTAAGAAAAATAAAAAGGCTGCCCTTATAAAGAAAGGGCAGCCTAAAAATTCTTTTGAGAGGTGATCAGCGACGTTCCATTTGGTATCTTTGCTTTTCGCCGTAAGCAGCACAACCCCTGTTGGAGGTGCACGAAAGAACGATACCTGAAAGTATCACTACAAGTAATAGGATGGCTATTTTTCTCATGATGATAAACCCGGATTTATAAAGTTTTGCAAAGGTATGCAATATTAAACAGAAAACTCCAGTTTAAGCATATTATTGTTTAAAGTTATTAACCCTGTAAGGTTTAAAACCTAAAATCCCTGATGGAACAACTTAATCCTGCGATAGAAGAAAGTTGGAAAATCGTCCTTGGAAACGAATTCGTTAAGCCGTATGTGTCTGAACTTAAGGCATTTCTGGTGGAAGAGAAAAAGAAACACAAAGTATTCCCCCCAGGGCCGTTGATTTTCAATGCGTTCAATCAAACCCCGTTCGGCAGTGTCAAGGTCGTGATCCTTGGTCAGGATCCCTACCACGGAACCGGTGAAGCCCACGGATTATGTTTTTCTGTTCTTGACGGGATAACAAAACCTCCATCCCTGGTCAATATTTTCAAGGAAATTGAAAGTGATCTCGGGCTGCCTCCTCCAAAGTCGGGCAACCTCACCGCCTGGGCGCGCCAGGGAGTGCTTTTGCTTAATGCCACCCTGACGGTCCGTGAAAACCAGCCCGCCTCCCACCACAACAAAGGCTGGGAAACATTCACCGATGAAGCCATCAGGCAACTTTCGGAGCGCAGCGAAGGTCTTATTTTTGTTTTATGGGGGAAGTTTGCCGAAGCCAAAGCCATACTGATTGATCAAACGAAGCATTTTATCCTCAAATCTCCCCATCCTTCGCCTTTCTCGGCCAACAGGGGTTTTTTCGGCTGCAGGCATTTTTCCCGGATCAATGAACTGCTAAGGCAGATGGGCAAGGACGAAATAGACTGGAGGCTTACATGAAGACATCCGCAGTTATAAAAAACGTAAAAATCACCAGCTTTGCTGCAATAGCCTGTTTATTCAGTGTTTTCTGCATGCTGATGTTCCAGTCCTGCAATAAATCAGGTGTTGCGGAAGAAGGTCAGCCAAAAGCCACCACCCTGATCGTGAGTTTTGTAAATCAGGTCGACAGCATGCCTCTGCTGCTCGATACGCTTATCTATAAAAATGCGTCCTCCGACTATTACCTGGTCTCCGATCTTCAGTATTTCATCTCCGACATCAGGCTGCACAGGAATGACGGCCTTATTTATACTTCATTGAATAACAATGGAATACATTATGTGGATGAGAGGATCCCGTCTAGCCGGCAATGGGTCATCAACTCATCTGTTCCCACAGGGACTTTTGATTCAATATCCTTCACCTTCGGCATCAGCGCCGAAAAAAATTATTCTTACCGTTTCCCCAATCCGCCTGAAAGGGATATGAACTGGCCGGATATCCTGGGGGGCGGATACCATTACCTGAAGATGAACCTGATGTGGACAAAATCGGGGCTGAGCAGGACCTTCCCTTTTGATTTTCATCTTGGTATTGGACAGATTTACAGGGACAATTACATCGACCCTGATTCAATTGAAAGTTATGTTCAGAATTACTTCTTTGTGAACCTGCCTGCATCTGCTTTCTCGATAGGAGAGGGCCAGACCAGGAACATGATTGTTACGATGAATGTTAATCGCTGGTTTTCAGGTAATAATGACTTTGATTTTGCAAAATACCCGAATATGATGATGCAGAACCAGGTAGCAATTCATAATGCCTGTCTCAACGGGAAGAATGCGTTTACCGTCAGGTTCACAAGCGGGGGGAAATGATGAACGGGCAGCAGGATACAGGATGCAGGATAAGAAATGATGCTGATAAAGTACGGGGCATCCCGCATCCCGCATCCCGCATCCTGCTCGCTTTCCTGGTCATGCTTTCAGCCGCCTGTACAAAGAGTTCGCAGCAATCCACCAAGGTAAAGCCAACTCCTTATGTCATCAGCATTCCAAAATATTTTCCCACCGAACTTAACATCCCGGCCGATAATCCCATGACGGTTGAAGGAGTTGAGCTCGGGCGTAATCTGTTTTACGACGGAAGGGTTTCGGGCCGCAGCGACCCTGATTCCCTGATGAGCTGTTCAACCTGCCATCTCCAGTCGCATTCATTTGTCTGCGGAATTGATAATCCCCGTTTCCCCGGCGGTCATCCGTATGGTCTCTCAGGTATGTTCACCCCGCATTTCATGCTTCCCCTTATCAATATAGCCTGGGTCAACAACGGTTATACCTGGAACGGTTCCCTTGCTCATGCGAATCCGGTAAAGGAAAAACGCCTTCTGGAAGATATGACCTGGATTGTGATTACCGACCCGCATGAAATGGCCGGGGATACCAATCGTTCCAAAGCGCTTATCCAGAGTATCAGCGGCTATCCTGAAATGTTTAACAAGGCTTTTGGCAGTTCAACCGTAACGGTAAAGAATATGGGGCGGGCTATTGCTCAGTTTGTGCGCACCCTGGTATCGGCCGATTCGAAGTTCGACAGGTTCATGCAGGGTAAGGCCCAGCTGAACGAGGCTGAGCGAAGGGGATATAACCTGTTCATGACCGAGATGGGAGGGGATTGTTTTCACTGCCACGGCGGAGAAGCCAACCCCTTGTTCACCACCAACCTGTTTTATAACAACGGCAAGGATTCGGTGTTCACCGACCCCTTCGACAGGGCTGGTTTTACTGGAAGTTCAATGGATATTGGCACATATGTGGCACCAACCCTCAGGAATGTTGCGTTCACTGCGCCTTATATGCATGACGGCCGTTTTAAAACCCTGGATGAAGTCATTGATTTTTACAGTTCAGGAGTCATATGGTCGCCCAGTATAAGTCCGCTGATGCACCATGTTGCAGCCCACGGAGTTCAACTTACTCCTTCCGGGAAA
>JBAXBP010000097.1:0-12499 GCA_037141915.1 Bacteroidota bacterium
GTCAAACCGCCCCTCACGGAACCTGAAAAAGCCTTTTGTTGTACCGCAATAGACAGACCCGTCCCTTAAAACATCAACAGAATAAATAGTCCCAAGCAATCCTTCCTTTTCGTGGTACCAGGTAATTCGGGAGTCAGGGGAAAGTTTACCAAGGCCAAGGATATTCGCCGCAATCCATATGTTATTACCTGCATCCTTTTTAAGTTCAAGTACCCTTGAATTGAAACCCGGTTTGCTGATTTCAGAACGAAAATCCTTTCGTGTAAATTTTTTCCCGTCAAAGTAAGTCAGGCATCCCTCATGTCCAAAAACATATTTACCGGGGGAGATTTCAAGGCCTGATGCTACTTCGTTGCTGGCAAGGCCGTCGGACTCAAAATAGTTCATGAACCTCTGGGAACTTATCTTTGTGATCCCCCTGAGTCCTGTAATCCATAGATTTCCTTCCACGTCAATAATTGCAGATGTACCGCCCTCCGAAACCAGGCCATTATGACGCCCCAGGCTTTCCAGTCTTCCATCGGGTATGGAATAATGGAAAACGCAGGAAGCATTGCCGAAAATGAGCTTATCGTTCCTGCTTTTATAAATATAGCTCCTGTAGCCCAGGCGGCTGTCCTTGATCCTGAACCCTGATGAAACCACTGTGAACTGCCCGTCCTGAATGCATCCCAGCCAGTTTTCACCCACAAGCCAGAGTTTTTTTCCATCTGCAGCAAGCGCAATTATATAGTCAGAAGGTAATTTCCCGCGTACAGAAGCATTTTTGAATGCTCCCTTTTTATCCATTTCTGAAAGTCCCTTATCGGTACCTGCAAATATCCTGCCGTCATAATAAGCAACTCCGTATACCAGGTTGGAAGGGAGCCCGTTTTTCATGGTGTACCTTTGCCATAACCCGTTCTCAAAAAGTAAAACGCCTTCATTGTCAGTTCCTGCGACAAAACAGACCTGTTTATTCTTGTAAAAGACATCAAAAGATTTATAGATTAAATAACCCTGAAAAACAGGCGATTTTTTACATGCAAGTGTTTTCCAAAATTTATTTTCGTAGTAAGAAACGAATGGCTGTCCATATTCAGGAAATGCCCAGACTTTACCCAGTTCGTCAACTTTAAGAAACGCATAGGAAATTGCCTGAATCCCATCAGCGACACTGTAATTTTTGAACTCAATACCGTTATAAGACGACAATCCGGCACGCCTCGCAATCCAAAGGATTCCTGTTGAGTCCTGGGCAATACTGTTAACCGTGGAGTTTGCCAGTCCGTCAGCTTCGGTATAAATGCGCGCAGGATAGAGCTGTGCAAAAACCTGCATTGTAAGTGCACTTGCAATCAGGAGCAGTGCAATAATCAGAAACCTGGTTTGGGAAGTTATAAAAGTCATTTAAGGAGCGGGAATAGTGAATTCACCTAATTACCAAAGGTAATCAAAAGAATCAGGCAACATGAAACGAAATGGAGAATAAGTTCAACCGATATTTTTCCTTTGGTCTTTTTTTTATAATTTGCGGGAAGTTTTATTGAAACCGATGAAAAGCAGAAAAATTCTGACATTTCTGATCCTTTTTACAATGAGTTGTTTTTCCCTGTCGGGAGCATCTGTTGATTCAATTCCCGTCATGAAGAGCCTTCTGGGCGGCAAGCTGCCCCCGGAAACCAGGCTCAGGTACCTGACGAAGATTTGCATTTCATTCTGGAATAGCAATCCCGACTCCTCCATCTGGTATGGCCGCAAGGGCATCGTCCTGTTCGGGGACAAAGTATCTCCCGAACGTATAGGACGGCATAGTTTTGCATATGGAATGGCCTGGGAGAACAAGGGCAGGCACGACAGCGCACTTTTTTATCTCAGGAAGGCACAGGAGGTCTGCTTTAATGCAAAAGACAGCTTTTATGCATACCGTGCCATCGAGCAAACCGGCAGCCTTTACAGGATCATGGGACGCTACGATACGGCAGCAGGCATTCTTAACAGGGCACTGGATTATTTCAAACAGGCGAAAAAGAATTACCAGACCATGTCGGTACTGTTTAACATTGGCAGTGTTTATCTTGAACAGAACAGGTACAGCAAGGCCCTTGAATATTACATTGAATCAGCATCTTATGATTCAATACTCGGTGATAATTCGGCAAGGGCAATTCATTTACTCGGGATAGGGAGTGTTTACCTCAGCCTCGGAGAGCTGTTCTCAACCACCGACCAGGATAAATCGGAGAACTACCTGAACATGGCGGCTAATTATTTCAGACAGAGCCTTACACTCTTCGAAGCCGTGAACATGAAAACAGGTTATTGCTTCGCTTCCATGAGCCTGCTTTCGGCCATGGTTGCCTTAAATCATCTTCCCCAGGCCGATTCTTTGATAAAAACCTGCCGGGATTGCAGGGATTTTCCGGATCCAAGAGTAAAGTCGGGCTTTAAAATAAGCCTTGCACAGATGTATGTTATGCGTGACCATGAAAATGATGCCATGACAATGCTCAAAGAAGTCAGCCGTGAAAAGGGAGAAATCAGGATACTTCCCGAATTCTATAAATCCATGCTGCTATATGCCAGGCTCATCTGGAATACAGGGAACAGGGACAGCGCTTTGGCTCTAGCCGAAAAGAGCATACAGTGGGCCAGGCTTCATTCTGTAACGACAGTTGCCATCGAAGGGCTTGACATGGTCGCCGGCTGGGAAAAAATTATTGGCCGATACGACACTGCTTTTAATTTGCTTCTTGTATCGCGACAATACAGGGACACCTTGCGCCGTGAAATCAGCAAGGAAATCATTGATCAGATCGAATTACGATACAGGAGTGAGATCCTGCAGGCCAGGGTCAATGAGATGTCGATCACCCAAAAGTATGACCGCAGCAGGCTGCTGCTGACATACCTTGTTGCTGTATTTATCATACTCGTTCTCGGAATAATCACAATAAGCATTTTTGTCCGTCGCCGTTCCGACAATATTAAAAGATTGCTGGCCGAAGAAAGAGCAAGGTTCGCCGAGAAAGGAAAGCGCCTGATGGAGGTTGAGATCCAGAATATGCAACTCGAGAAACTGCTCAAAGAAGAAGATTTAGAAAAGGTGCAACTCGAGATCAAGCTCAGGGAGCAGGAACTGGTTTTCCAGACAATCGTCAACGCAGACCTTAACCAGAAGAACCTGGCATTTACCGAAAAACTTGGCCCCTACCTCCTGCGTATTCCCAGGAAGAAAGACCAGGATGAATTCGCGCAAACCCTGGCCGACGTAGGCAGGGAAAGCCAGTCGGACCCCATGCAGCATTTTGACCTGCTTTTCAAACAAATGCATTCAGGTTTCCTTGAAAAACTGCTTGAAGCCTGCCCCGATCTCTCCAAGGCCGAGCTTCAGATATGCACTCTTCTGCGCCTTAACCTTTCGTCAAAAGATATCTCCCGACTCATCAACCTCACTCCTGCTTCCATTGACGGAACCAGGCACAGGATACGAAAGAAACTCGATATTGATCAGAATTTAAGCCTCACCAGTTACCTGATGATGATAAAATGACATTTCAGAAGGTTAATATTCACTGAAAGCCATCTTACACTTTTCTTATTTATTTTTCTTACCTTCTGACAATCTGGTACTTGGATTTAAAGACTGAGCCATCCCCACAGGGGTTCCTTCCGGAATTATCAAACCATCGTTATGATATTCAATACATTACATTTAATTGTATGAATTCTATAAGATTTTAGCCCTTCACTGTCCTTGACAAAGGCTTGTCCTGCATCCTACTTTTACAAAAAAAAGAAATGTATGGATTCTCCCTTGCAGAGAAAGCTCTTAATTGCCGGTTTTGATGAGGATGTTATTTCAGAGCATATTGACAGACCCGGCTTAAGGGATTACATCATTTTAAGATGTACGAGCGGGATAGAAGCTGTTGAGTTATGTTTGGCCGACGCAGAACTTCGCATACTGGTCATAGATATCAATACCGGCCACCTCAATGGATTTGAAGTTACGGCGCATCTCAGGAAAGTATTGGGAAAAGATATTGTCATCATAATGCTTGGCTGGTTTACCCAGGCAGCAGCTGAACTGGCCTATTCGGTCGGCTGCGATGAATTCATTTCGAAGCCACTGGACCTGGAGGTAATTGCAAGCCTTCTGAATAAAAAGCTCTACGGGTCGTTAAGGCTTCCTGCCGAAAGAGACAAATAAGCAATCTGAATTAAAATAAAAGAAACATAATGAAGACGATCGCCTCCAAACACCTCATCACCTTATTCTTCCTTTTCGCCAGTCTTACCTTGTTATCCCAGACCCAGGAGCAGGTACAAATGGCCAACAACCCCCTGGCCAGGGCCAATGCCGTTGGGCTTCAGGATTATTATGCCCCCAAACTTTACGGCCTGGATGGCCAGATCGCGAACACGTTTATGATCCGCCCGGTGATGGTGACATCCAGGCTGGTGATCAGGGCAACGATCCCGGTGGTAACCGCCCCCTGTTTAAAAGGGGATCCGAAATCGGGGCTCAGCGATATCAATATTTTCGGGACCTATGTATGGTATCTTCCCAAGTCGACAACCGACATAGGGTTTGGCCCTGCATTTTCCTTTCCCACGGCAACTGATTCCATCCTGGGGGCCGGCAAATACCAGCTCGGGGCAGCATTCATTCTTGTGCAGCCCTTAAGCAAAAATGTGATGATAGGCAGCCTCATCACCTGGCAAACCTCGGTGTTCAGTGCAAACGAAGCAGCCAAAGCACGCCCTTCGACCAGCGAGCTGAACTTCCAGCCGTTCTCGGTCTTCCAGATCGGGGGTGGATTTACACTGAAAAGCACGGCTGTATGGACCTTTGATTTCACAAACGGGCATTACATCATCCCCATAGGGTTTGGTGTAGGCAAGGTACTGGTTTCGGGCGGAGCAATTATATCCATGGGACTTGAGCCCCAGTTTACCCTCCTGCATAGCGGTATGGGGCAGCCTGGATTCCAGCTGTTTGCAGGCCTCAACATCCAGGTCCCGGCAAAACCGCACAAAGCACCCGAAAAATAAGCTAACAACACAAACCACAAATCTTTGCATATAGAAATTCAGTATACACTTAATAATAACCCTGATGAAAACCAACAAAAAAATATGGAAATCAATCGCATCAGCATTGATGCTGCTGGCATTGATAGTAATGGTCACAGCATCTTGCAAGAAAAAGGATGACACACCTGCTCCGACACCGACACCTCCTGCACCGGTATTGCCCCCGCTGTTCAGCAGTTCGCCCATGCCGATCATGTCAAATTTTGAAATTTCACAAAAGAAGAAATTTCCTGCAAGTTTATTATACAACATAGGGCATGGCCTTCGAGGGGAGGATCCTGAAATACCCATTCCCAGCCTGAAAAAATTGGGTAAAGTGGCTTGGGAAGTTCATGATTATGTGCACACTGAGCATCGGTTCGACACCATCGATGCACAACTACGGCAAATCAGCCAGCAACTTACAGTTTTACAGAATGATGTTGTTGCGCTTTCAAGTCAGGTTACTTTCATAACAGCGGATATCATCAATACGATGCAGCAGATCTTGTCAAATACTTATGTTACCTATGTCAACGAGGCTTTTGATGATTCAACTTCTAACACCAGCCTCAGGTTTTATTCCTGGAATTCAGCAAGAAACCAGATTGTTCCGACGCCCCCGGATACTATAGGATGGCCCAAATTATCGGAATATGTGTGGACTGATTTTATCAATGTTTATCAGTCGGGCACAGCGCAGTATGATATGAAAAACTGCATAAGCCAACTTCATACACAGATAATGGGTAATCCACAGGCTCCGTACAATTTTTCCGGAAGCAGTTTGAAAGCCCTGGCGGATAAAATTATAACTTCAAGCCAGGGAAAAATTAACACCTCGGACGAGGCAACAACGGCCTACCTGGTTGTTGAAGACTATTTCATGTCGTCATTAACGTCTCAGTACAAAGCCCTGATTGTTTGGGTAAATGCTGCAGTAGGCGCCGACACTATCGACGGGCCTAAACTTGTTGAGCAATATATGCAGGGAGCATTCGGCACAATGGTAAAGGATGAACTGTCAATGTTCATCAATGTGGCTGACTATCTCGCTGTTAATTTATATGATCACCGTAATTTGTCATATTTCAACAGTGACATGGGATACTATCCTTATGGAATAAAGGAAGATCATATATGTGGTCAGCTGGTTTCCAGGGCAAACATGATCAATACCATGCTTCTGGGAGCTCTCGGCAGTCCCACCAGTGATTTCTACATCACGATGGCTTTACCTGCCAAGTACAGCTCAGGAACGCTCGGATGGACAGGAGGGGGAACCGCTTATACCACGTCCCTTGATCAGAACGGTAGTGTAACAAGCCAATATCCATATACATATTGGGAAAGCGGTAACGCCAATTACGATAACATGGTAAGTTTTTACAGGGGCAACGGTGGTAACGGCGGCTCAACCCATGTAAACCTTTCACAAGTCAGTATCGGGATAACTGGTGCCGGATGGAAACACAGCGGAACCCTTTCAGGAATGGCTCCCATCGGCTATTATGATCCGAACGACTTCACCAAGCCTCCCCAATCCACATATTCCCTGACTTACTCCCTGGCATTCGGCTCTGTATCTCTTTGTTGGCCATGGGGTTACTTGTATCTGAACGACAATGCCAACAATGTCATGGGAAACTGTTCCGATTATGAGATGGATTCTCCCATCAGTTCATCCGGGCCAATGCCCTATGTTGCCAATTATATAATGGAATCAGGAAGTGATCGCTGGCTGGAACAACCTGTATATGAAAAAGAAAACAACTACATGACCTGGGGAGATCTGTCACTGGGCTACAATGGTCCAACAATGAATGCCAATCAAATGTTTATCACAAATGTCAGATCCGCAACTGTCAATCTGGCGTCTAATTCATTAGTTTCCAGTGGGACAGGGATAAAATTATTTGCCACCTATGATACGGATCCTTTTGACTATTCTGGTACCGCCACGCAGAAATTCTGGGGAGGAACCAACATTTCAAGCAAGACATCAACAAAAGATCTGTTTAATGTTTCTGGCAATTCTTCTCAGTCGGGCACAGGAGAAGCATCAATTGCGTCAGGCTCAAAAAGCATCAATTTCGGATTTTCAGTCCTGCTTGAAAAACCCAGCGGAGCTTCTCATGAAATGAGTCTGTCCTACTACACCCAACCGATCTATTCCGGGTATAGTACTATTCTCAAGTAGGCTTAAAGGAATTATCAATAATCAATCCTTCAGCTACATTAAACCGTTGAAAATAAACCACTGCCAGGAACCGCAATCTGTTCGATGGCGGTGGTTTAAAACTAAATCAAGTAAAATAATTGAACCAAAATGAAAATATTTTCGACATTATTATTGGTCATTCTCAGCTTCACAGCATTCGCCGGAGAGCCTGATGTAATATTTGTTAATGGAAAAATCATAACGGTTGATAAAACCGGATCGGTGGTAAGTGCCGTCGCCGTGAAAGATGGAAAATTCCTAGCGGTGGGCAAAGATGCCGAGATCAGGAAGCTCGCAGGTGAGAAAACCAGAATAGTCGACCTTATGAAGATGACGGTGACTCCTGGGTTCATCGACGCTCACACCCATCCGCTTGAAACCATGTATCTTAAGAACGACTTCGTAGATTGCCGCTACCCCGGTGTTTCCTCGGTGAAGCAGGCATTAAGGAACATTTCCGACTCGGTAAAAACCGCTAAAAAAGGCGAATGGATCTTTGCCGCCTGTGTTTCTGCCACCCAGGACAAATTTGCTGAAAAAAGGCTGCCAACGAAAGCCGAGCTGGATTCCATCAGTCCCTTCAACCCGGTGATGGTTGCGAACGGTGCTCATCTTTGCATCGTCAATAGCGCAGGTCTTCAACTGATTGGAGCATTCAAAGGTGTAATCCGCCTTCCGAAAGGAGGGAGTTCGGTGCTTGACAAGGACGGGAACCCCACGGGCACTGTAACCGACGGACAGTCGGACATACCTCCGAAACTCACTCTGCAGCAGCTTGAACGCTTCTACACTACCGACATACAGCAGTTTTGGAACAGCTACGGATTCACTTCCATGATGGCGCTGACGAATTCCATGGCTGTGCCTTTCATGCAAAAGATAGCAGCGACAGGTTTCAAACCCACCGTAAGGTATACCATCTCGGTATGGACCTCTCCCGACGGATCTGAGATCCCTGAAGACCTATCGGTATATCGGTTTCCGAAGGGGAGTGACCCGGATTACTTTCGTTTTGCAGGCGTAAAGGCATGGGTTGACGGCGAAAATGATGCCCGCACTGGGTTTATGTACGATCCTTATGTTGGCCATGCCGACACCGATCCGGCAGGCGGAAAGGGCTCCCTGGTGACCAGCATGGAAGGCGCTGAAAAACTTTGCGGGATAGCGCAGAAGAATGGCGTCATCTGCATGCTACACTGTTCGGGCGACAGGGCTATGGACATGGGACTCAAAACATACGAAGACATGGTTGCCAAAGGTAAACCCACGGCATTGTTCAGGATAGAGCATTTCGGGGATTTCCAGATGTTGGGCAACCAGCTTGACCGGGCGGTAAAGCTTCACAAACTGGGACTGAGGATATCGGTTCAGCCTGTATGGCTGCTGGTCCTTGCAAAGGAAGATATTGAGGATATGGGACCCGAAAGAGCTGCGACGGGCTACCGGTTCAGGTCCATGATAGACGCAGGGCTGGAACCCGCGGGAAGCAGCGATGTTACAGGGATTTACCTTGCAAACACCAATCCTTTCAAAGGCATCTATGCGGCCGTGACAAGAAACTCCGACAACGGCATTTTCTACAAGGAGCAGGCGATCACTGTAATGGAAGCGCTGAAGATGTATACCATCTGGGGAGCCAAAGCCATGGGAGAGGAACAACTGAAAGGCTCAATAGAACCGGGCAAATTTGCCGACATGGTCGTGCTTTCGGCCGATGTGCTGAGCATTCCGCCCGAACAGCTGATCAACGTAAAAGCATTGAAAACGATTGTTGCCGGCAACATCGTATATGAAGCAAAGTGATATGAAACGCATGAGTCAAAGACAATTAATCTGAGTAAAAAAAAGCAACCTTAACCATCAAATCTATGAAAACAAAGAGTGCATTTATAAAAAGAATCGCGCAGCTTATGCTGCTGCTTGTCCTGATTGGCATTTCAGATGCCTATTCCTGCACAATATTCAGGATGATAGCGAAAGACGGGAGCATCATGATTGCCCGTTCAATGGAATTCGGTGCGGATCTTAAATATGACCTTATCGTTGTGCCCAGGAACAAAGTGTTTGCAAGTCCGTCTCCGGTAAGCAAATACGGTGTAAAATGGACCACACAGAACGGTTATATCGGGGTTGCAAACATGGGAATGGATTTCGGGGTGAGTGACGGGATGAACGAAAAGGGACTCTCGGTCAGCGTCCTCTGGTACGAAAGCAATATGCAGTACCAAAATGTAGCGCCTGCCGACAGCTCGAAAGCCATGGCACAGGCGATATACCCCGACTGGATCCTTGGAAATTTCTCCACGGTGGATGAAGTGAGGTCTGCGACCTCGAAAGTAAGGGTGTTCAGCTACTCCGACACTTCAAAAATGCAAATGGCGTTGACAGTGCATTATATAATTTACGATTCCAGGGGTGGATGTATCGTTGTGGAATTCGACAAGGGGGAATGCCATATTTATGACAATCCTCTCGGGGTCATGACCAACTCCCCTTCCCTTCCCTGGCAGTTAACCAACCTCAGGCAATACATCGGGCTGGAAAACACCTCTCCAATACCTCTCAAAGCAGGCGGATTTACTTTGAGTACGACAGGCCACGGAGACGGCATGATTGGGATTCCGGGGGATTACACTCCCCCCAGCAGGTTCGTACGGCTTGCCATGTTCGAACGCTTTGTCACCCGCCAGCCGGATGCCGCTTCCAACCTTGTGCTTTGCGAGCATATCATAAACACCTTTTCAATTCCCTTCGGGATCATCGTCGACAAGGACCGTAACGGGAATATCGTTTCCAATGAATCAACCGAATGGGTTACATTCAGGGATATCACCGGGTTGGTATTCTATTTCAAAACCTATGACAATCCTACACTGCGGAAGATTGAACTCGGGAAGCTTGACATGAATGCGAAGGAGATAAAGAGGATACCTATGTACGGGACGAAGCAGCTCTTCATCGATCTTACAAAATAGGGTTATTTGTATTCAGAAATTGCGAAAATATATTTTGTAAAGTTTCCAGTCCGGACACTTTTCCGGACTTTTTTTGTTTCAAACTATACTGGGGTCGAGTTGTTTAATTAGATTATGTTAATTTATTAACAATGTGAAAAAAATAACATAAAATCCTTGCACAGTATTTATAAAGGATATAATTTTGCGGCTCAAAAAGAGTGGGTAACTGGAGAATATCATCCGCAGTCATATACTAAAGTACAGAAAAATAAATAAATATATGGCAAAACTGGAATCAGCGAAAACCTTGAGGGAATTGGGCAAGAGCCTGAAAGAAAAAAATGCAGCGTTGTCGCAGAAGGACAATCCTAGCAGTACCATCCAGGTGAAAGTCACTATGGCAACCTGCGGGATTGCTTCAGGATCCAGGCCTGTTTATGATTATATGGAACAGGAGCTTAGCAAACGGAATATTTCCGCGCGTGTAAGCAAGGTAGGCTGTATGGGATTCTGCTATGCTGAGCCTACCATTGAGATCACCATGCCGGGAAATAAACCCGTGATGTTTGGTTTTGTCGACATTAAGAAAGCTGATGAGATCATTGAACGGTATATCCGCAAGGGAGAAGTAATAGAGGGAGTGATCCCGATAAACTATAAAACAGCATAAACCGTGAATCGTGACTCGTGATCCGTGAATCGTGACTCGGTTCACGGTTTCCGGTTCACGGATAACGAAATAAGATATGGCAAAGCAAATCAGAATAGCATTAAGGAACTGCGGTGTGATTGATCCTGAGAAGATTGAAGATTACATTGCACGTGACGGTTATATGGCGCTGGCTACGGTGCTTACAGAGCTGACTCCTGAAGCTGTGATCGAGATTATGAAGAAATCGGGGCTCAGGGGACGTGGCGGCGGGGGATTTCCCGCAGGTCTCAAATGGGAGATCACGCGCAAGGTTAATGCTGACCAGAAATATGTGGTTTGCAATGCCGATGAAGGCGATCCCGGAGCATTCATGGACCGTTCAATCCTGGAGGGCGACCCCCATTCTGTGCTTGAAGCGATGACCATCAATGGTTACTGCACAGGTGCATCCAAAGGACTCGTTTACATCAGGGCCGAATACCCTTTAGCAATCGAAAGACTGAAAACTGCCATGAAGCAGTCCCGTGAAATGGGCCTGCTTGGTGAAAACATACTCGGAACCGGGTTTAACTTTGATATCGAAATAAGGTATGGTGCAGGTGCTTTTGTATGCGGAGAAGAAACGGCCCTCATCCATTCCATGGAAGGCCTCAGAGGCGAACCTACGGTAAAACCTCCCTTCCCTTCAGTCGAAGGTTATCTGAAAAAGCCCACCAATGTAAATAATGTCGAAACTTTCGCGAACGTTCCCGTTATCATCAACAAAGGCTGGGAATGGTTCTCGTCAATAGGAACTGAAAAGTCAAAAGGCACCAAGGTGTTTGCGCTTGCAGGGAAAGTGAACAACGTAGGGCTTGTTGAAGTTCCCATGGGCACCACCCTTCGCGAGGTCATCTTCGAAATAGGCGGAGGGATACAGCATGGCAGGGAATTCAAGGCAGCACAAACAGGAGGTCCTTCGGGCGGCTGTCTTACAAAAAAACATCTTGACACACCTATCGATTACGATAACCTGATCGCAGCCGGTTCCATGATGGGATCGGGCGGGCTTATCGTTATGGACGAGGATGACTGCATGGTAGCCATTGCCAAGTTTTATCTTGGCTTCACGGTTGAAGAATCCTGCGGAAAATGTTCTCCCTGCCGTATCGGTAACAAACGTTTATACGAACTTCTTGAAAAGATCACCCAGGGCAACGGCACGATGGACGACATCGACAAGCTGCGCAACCTGAGTACTGTGATAAAAGACACTTCGCTTTGCGGGCTGGGACAGTCCTCCCCCAACCCGGTACTTTCAACCATTGAAAATTTTATTGAGGAGTACCACGAACATGTGAAGGATAAAAAATGCCGCTCCAGGGTTTGCAAATCCATGATGCAGTACCTGGTTGTCGACGAAAAATGCATAGGCTGTACACTTTGTGCACGCAATTGCCCGGTGAATGCCATCAGCGGAGAACGCAAACAGGTTCATTTCATCGACCAGGTCAAGTGCATCAAATGCGGAGCCTGCCTGGAAAAATGCAAATTCAACGCAATCATTATTAATTAGGAAAAGGAACGTTATGAACACGATAAAACTGATCATCGACGGAAAGACCGCAGAGG
>JBAXBP010000098.1:0-12396 GCA_037141915.1 Bacteroidota bacterium
GCGATGGAAGGATATTCTGAATCATTGGGATCATTCGAAAGTCGCGTATCTGCTCCCCAGGTCAGGCCCCCATCGGTTGAGCGTTTATAATATATCTCATAGTCACCATTTCGGTCGTCCATCCATATTACATGTACGATGGAACCGTTTACAGCAATGCTGGGATCCCATGAATTTGCAGGATCATTCGTCAGACGTATATCTGCACTCCAGCTTAAACCTCCGTCTTCCGATCGCTTGTAATATATATCACCGATTCCCCCATTACGGTCATCTTCCCAAACAACATGCACGACCTGGCCTGACGCGACAACACAGGGAAGTCCGCAATAAGAAGGTGTATTTGTGAGCCGGGTATCCGGGCCCCAGTTTAATCCTCCATCAGCGGAGCGTTTGTAGTATATATCATAATTCAATGGACCGGATGCATCACGATCGTCCATCCACACAACATGCAAAACAGAGTCGCTCATTGCAATGCAGGCATCCCATATAACATGAACTTCCGTACCAGAAGCGGCCAGGCTGGGAATTCCGCTATAAGCCATACTAACTGTAAGCCTTTTATCGGTTCCCCAGGAGATTCCCCCATCTGTCGAACGTTTGTAATATATTTCATAATTGCTGGCTCCATTACGGTTGTCATACCATACAACATGCACAGAATCCCCGCTGGCTGCTATATTCCTTGCATTATTATACGACATCCAGGAGGAAAAAGAATTATTGGTCAGTCGTACATCAGGTTCCCATTGAGCCCTGGATAAAAGTGCTGCAAACATCATTGCTGCAATTAAAACTGTCTTTTTCATTTCTCTGTTCTTTAATGTTACCTGATGATTACCAGTTTTCGAACTACCTGTATGTTGTCTTTTTTAATGATTATCTGATAGATGCCCTCAGGAGCTGATGAAAGGTTAATCTCGCATCCTTTTTCTTCTTTGCATTGTTCTTTAAGAATTTCCCTGCCATCCATATCCACGACACTTATCTCAGGTATCCCTTTCCCAATCCATGCCGGGATGATCCTGAATTTTCCTTTCGTTGGATTTGGATAGATCTGATATGTTATCTCCTGGTCCTCTTCAACGACATTGGTTGATCTTGCCTGGATCAGGGTAACTATTTGTTCCGGCAGGCCGGCTACAGTCACATGAATGTTGGCAGTACGGGGTTGATAAGAAGTATTTTCAGCACAATCGGCAGTAATTGTCCCGTTCCCGCTGCCTGATGAATTGATCTTACACCAGGAGGCATCAGATACTGCAGCCCAGTTTGTGTTGGATGTTACGGTGAACGAAGATGTTCCTGCAGCAGCAGCCACATTCCGGGCTGCAGGAGTAACTGAAAGCATGGGTACCAGGCAGCCTGCTGCCTGCAGCGCTTTTTCGAGCACTTCATCCCTTCCTTGCCTGATCCCCGCAGAAGTCGGATAAACAATACTGTCGGGTACAATTCCGATTCTTTCTGTACTGTCTCCGTTCGGATAATAAACTCCTAAAGACGTAAATCCCGTCTGAATCTCCCAGCTGAGATTAAAAAAGGAGCAATCACCATCGGTACCGGCAGTCTGACTCCCGATAACGACGGAATTAGGCATTGCCCGCAAAATCATACAACTATACTCCGCTGCGCTTTGAGTCTCCTGGTTACATAAAATGATCACCTTCCCCTGGTAATAATTAGTATTGTTATTTTGACCAAGAAAATCATGATACCAGTAACAGGTGCCGGGGTAATAAATATTCGGCAAAGCCAATTTGACAAAACTTCTGTGATCCGGATAGATTAAATTTCCTATTGACCAGGGTGATTCGTCCTTCGGATAGTTCCTGATATCAAATATAATTGCAGTCGTATTTTTAAGAGCGGAATACATGGTAATCACATCCGATGTCAATAATTTTCCCATATTGACATACCCGATATTGCAATTCCATTTTTTCCATTTTGCGTTTCCCAACGTGTCATTGGGGTAATAACCGGCAAACCAGCTGTCACCGAGATAATAATTTCTGTAGGTGGATAATGAATGATCGCTATCCATGCTGTCTTTATAAACAATCTGTATCCTGGATCCACCTGCCCCAAATAGTAAATACTGACACATGAATCTTCTGAATACGGAAGGATTTCCCGCAGAAATATATGGCCTGAGACTGTCTTCCCATTGATCTGTTGTTTTTCCATCAATGGATGCTATGATATCCCCTTTGGAAAGATTACCCTCCTCTGACTTAACAACAGTATACTTGTTTTGAACATACCTTAAAATGATCCGCGGAGTGTAATAAGAAGAATATGCAGGGCTATTGGTTAAACCTTCGACATGGGCGTCATTGCAGGCTGCCGTTATTTTCTTGATGGACTTAAAAAAGTCTGTATAATTACTAACCGTATCAATAGACAGTACATTATTGAACAAGGTGCTGTCCCATGGGTTATCCTGGACATAGTTGTACGGGTTAAAATAATTGATGATGTTCCAGTATTTAAAAAGGATAAGCAGGCGTGTGAATTCAGAAGGATAATTAGTATATGTATTACTGTCAATGACAGGGTCATCATAAGGGAATGCAAGATAGCCGCTTGTACCCGTACCGGAATGCACCCAGCATATATGGTGAGGCCTGAAGTTATTTTTAATGGTATCGAGTATATCCTTTACATCATCACGAAATAACGGGTCGTTGATCCATCCGAACCTGAGATTTCTTTTCAGTTCTGGAGGCAAAGTGTCGGGAGAGGGAGTCGTTGCAATCTCCATTGGTCCGGCAGCCATCAGCATGGTATCCAGTACATCATTGAATTCATTGTTCGTGACGGCACTTTTGATCAGCGGCAGGGTATGCTGTAAAACACTGTCCCAGTTAACCTGGCAATTTGATACACGTGAATGGTAATATTTCACAAATCCCCATACCTTACAGCTGTAGTATAGTCTTTGCCCGTATGTTGGATTTTGAGCCAGTAATGTTGTACTGAGGGTACAAAAAGCAATGAACAGGCAGAGTTTTTTCATCACCTGGTTATAATTAGTTTTTTGCTGTTTACCTGGATATTATTCGTCGTAACGCTCACCAGGTAAATGCCTTCAGGCAAGCCGGAAACATCAACAAGTGTTTCAACATTCCATATTTGTTTGCTGAGCAATGTTTTTGCAAGCACATTCCGGATTGTCAGAAATGATGTTTCATTTGAATTATTCCTGAGCCTGATATGAATGCTATTTGAAGCCGGGTTAGGGTAAAAGCTGATTTGCTGATGTGAGTTATTTTCTGAATCATTTCCGATTCCAACCGGGAAGCCTCCGGTAGGATTTCGTTTATAATATATTTCCCCGTTCCCATCACGAAAATCAGTCCATACTGAGTGAATCACCGCTCCTGATATTGTAAGTGAAGGATATTGAGACACACCGGGTGCACTGGTCAGCCTTGTTTCAGTTCCCCAGTTTAATCCTCCATCATCGGATTTTTTATAAAATATCTCTGTATTCCCATAGCGGTCGTCTTGCCAAACTAAATGCACTGCTGAACCGGATACCGCGATTGAAGGCATCCTTGAACCGTCTGGGTCATTTGTCAATTTCGTATCTTCTCCCCATGTAATGCCTCCATCTGCTGATCGCTTGTAATATATCTTGGCATTCCCGTACCTTGTATCATACCATGTAACATGCACAACTGAATCGGATACTGCGACGCAGGGCCGTCGTGATGTATCAGGATCATTCGTAAGCCTTATATCCTGGCCCCAGCTCACACCACCATCAGATGATTGCTTATAATAGATTTCACCGGTTGCGCCATCGCGATAGTCAACCCATACAACATGCACCATGTCACCGGTTGCCGCAACAGATGCGCTGTAGGAATTTGCCGGGTCGTTTGTTAAGCGCACATCGGGTTTCCATGTTATCCCTCCGTCCACCGAGCGTTTGTAATATATCTCCCAATTATAATCAACATAGTCATACCAAACCATATGAACAACCAGGCCGGTTGAGGCAATTGAAGGGTTGAAAGAACCGGCCCAGTAATTTGTCAGACGTGTATCTGCTTCCCAACTGGCCCCCCTGTCATCCGAGCGTTTGTAATAAATCTCATAGCCACCATTACCATCACGCAAGTCACACCAGGCAACATGCACAATTGAACCGGAAACAGAAACTGAAGGATGACCTGAAATAGCAGGGGCATTAGTAAGCCTCGTATCGGCTCCCCAGGTCAGGCCGCCATCAACTGAGCGTTTGTAATATATTTCCTCATTCCCGTCACGAGTGTCGGACCAAACAACATGCACGGTATCTCCGCTTGCAGCTATATTCCACTGGTTACTAATTGACGTACTTGAACCGGCAGGATCATTGGTTAGCCGTATATCCGGTTCCCATTGGGCCCGGGATAAATTTGCAACAAGCATTGCTACAACGAAAAAAAGTAAATTTTTCATAGGCATTTATTAGGGTTCTTTAGTAATGCCATGTTTGAGAATGAAAGAGAAGGTTCCTGGTTTACAACCTGTTAAATATATAACAATTAAGGAGGTAAGTCAAGGTTTTCTTACTGAATTTATAAATTCACCCCAACAATTACCTGATATAAGCAAACCAGGGTTGTAATGAGGAACAACCTTGGTTTACTTAGTTTCAGGGATCAATTGACCTTGTTTATCTTGACTGTCTTCCTGTATTCACCCTGGGTTACAACAGCAATATATGCTCCGGCCGCTATGGTTTCTCCTACTGTCATTATCTGGTAAGGACTTAAGGAAAGATATTCATGAACTAATCTTCCTGTCAGATCAAATATTTTGATATTTACAAGGTCTTCGCTCATGGTTTTCAGCCTGAAGTTGAAAATAGTAGCTGAAGGATTAGGGTATACGACCAACTCTGTATTACTGACATTTGCATACATTTCATCTGTTGTCTCCCCTTCTTTCAGATTTCCTTTATGAGTAATGCCAAGGTCTGTTTTCTGGGTCCAGGCATTGTTGCTTTGGTTATATTCCCAGAAATCCTGGGCATATGAATTGGTGGCGATGCACCCTGTACCGATGTACCCCTTTGTTCCGATGCTGAAACTCGCAGTACTGCTTCTTATTTTCCCTCCAAATCCGGCTTTTTGCAACCAGGTATCGGTAGAGGGATTATATTCCCAAAAGTCATTCAGCAAGGTTCCGCTGGTAGAACCGGTGCCAATGTACCCCTTACTTCCAATGCAGAATCCGGCTGAAAACGCTCTTATTATCCCTCCGAAGTCTGCTTTTCTTGTCCATGTATTTGTTGTGGGATCATACTCATAAAAGTCTTTTTGGAAGGTATACTGTGTACTGCTAACCCAGTTTATACCAGTTCCGATATAGCCCTTATTGTTTATGCTGAAACCTGCAGCAGCATATCTTGCAATACCTGTGAAATCGGCCTTTTGAGACCATGTATCGGTAGCAGGATCATATTCCCAGAAGTCACTGGTATTATAAAGGCTGGTTCCTGCTAATCCCTGTCCAGTACCGATATAGCCCTTTGTGCCTATGCTGAAACCTGTGGCAGCACCTCTTGCCGTTCCCCCGAAATCAGCCTTCCGTGCCCATGTATTTGATGTGGGGTTGTATTCCCAGAAGTCCTTTGCAAATGTTCCATCGGGATTACCTGTACCAATATAGCCTTTTGTACCGATACTGAAACCAACAGCAAATCGTCTTGCAGTTCCACCGAAATCGGCTTTCTGTGACCATGAATCAGTGGCCGGGTCATATTCCCAAAAATCCTTTTTCAGGCTAAACGCATTGTTGACATACCCAAACCCGGTTCCGATGTATCCTTTGCTTCCAATGCTGAAGCCTGAAGCTCCATATCTTGCCTGTTCCCATTTTGCCGCAGCCCGAACCGTAAATGAAAAGAGGATGATAATACAGGCAATAAACATTGTTGCTTTTAAAGAGTTGATCATTGTTTTCATAATTTTTTCTATTAAAAGGTTACTGCTTTTTGTACCAGAATTTATATCACTTTGAGATTTTTCAGCTCTTCTTTGGTTATACCTGGTAAGGATTCCCCGTTTTTCATTTTCTTTATCACAAGCCTGGCAACTTTTTCAGCTTTTTCCCTGGTTGTAAAACCTTCGTTGCCTGGTAATGCCGGGATGGAGGGCTGGTGTATTTTAACCCGCTTATCCACCAGGATATCATATCCCCAGGTATTGTTAAATCCGGGTATCAGTTTATACGTTATTACAGGGGCTGAAACATTATCTATTGAGGTTGAATCTGCAACTAATTGTTCCAGGCCCGAATTTTGAACCAGTTTTTGTGCCGGGAATGCAACTCCCACGCAAAAAATGAAAGTCAGGGTAATGAATAGGTTTGACAATTTGCTTGAAACCATATTAATAGTTTTAAGAAACTCACAGTAATATTACTAAAGTCCACAGGGGTAAAACCGGCCGTTTGAGTGAGCGGTTGATTTGAGTGATTGAAAGGTATTTACCCGGGTTTAAAGGGAGCTGGCAGGGATGGTTTAAATGCTTACAGGTATGATCAATTCCACTCTTGTTCCCGGATTTGGGCTGCCCGGAGAGGTTTCAAAGAATTGTATGGCGGTTTTGATCGAAAACTTTTTACCAAGGAGCTCAAGCCGTTTCCGGGTCATTTCCATGCCAAGGTGAAGATGCTTTTCCCTGTTTGCTGAATAAACTTCTGACCGCTTTATACCAATCCCGTTATCTTCCACGGTGATGGCAATGGACTTTTCATCCTCCATGCGGAATTTTATGTCAATCCGCCCTTTCTCTTCCAGTTCGGCAATCCCATGCCAGATTGCATTTTCAACAAAAGGCTGGATGATCATTGAGGGTATTTGTACTTCGTCAGCGTCCACATGTTCATCCACTTCAATATGGTATTCAAATTTATTTTCCATCCTCAGCTTTTCGAGATCCAGGTAATTCTTTAAACGGTCAATCTCTTCCTCAAGATTGATGCTGGCGACATTTATGGCATTCAGGTTCTGCCTGATCAAACGGGCAAACTGAGAAAGATATAATCCGGCTTCATTTGATTTTTTCTGCAGCAGATAGTTTTGTATGGATCCCAGAGAATTAAAAATGAAATGAGGGTTCATCATCGATTGCAGGGCTTTCTGCTCCAGGGTGATCAGCTGGTGGTCCAGTTCCCGGCGCTTTATCTGGATGTTCTTCCGCCTGATAATGACCAGGGAAATCATCCCTGTAAATAAAAGGCATAAAAAGATAAAGAATAAAGGATGCTGCCAGAAATGAGCTTTGATGATTATTGTAAATTCAACCGGGTTGCTCCACTCCATGGTTTCTTTGCGGGCTCTTAATTGAAAAACATACTTCCCCCTGGAAAGGTTCTGATAAATCACATTGGTTCCCTTGCTGGTTGTCCAGTCGTGATCCAGGCCTTCTAGTTTATATGAATATGTCACGGGGCTTTCTGAATAATTAATGCAACTGAAACTGAATCGGATTTTGTAGTTTCCTGTTAAATGGATCTTTTTCTCTAGAAGTGATGCATTTGTATCATTGATCATTATTGATTGAAAATAAGGAATCGGGATGTTGTTCCTCATCTTATTTAACATCACTTCCGGAATGATTGTCAGACCGTCGTCCGAGGCAACGTAAAGTGAATCGTTTTGCACCAGCATATCATGGATATTCCTGAAATTGATATCGACAAGTTGCAGTTTTACAGGTTTATTCACCAGGATGTTCTGAAGATTATTGACCTTATAGATATTCCTGTATGTCGCCAGATACAGCACCGGATCATGGTATTGCATTTTCTGAATATGAAAATCCGTGGGGATTCCCAGTAAAGATGTTAAGTTAATAATCCTGTTTTTGTTCTTCAGATAAACACTGTCGTCAGTAGTATAAAACAATTCAGAAGAATTGTTCATGTTGAGATGGAAACGAATTATCTTGCCCCTGAACATGGATAATTCTTTACAGGGTATTTTTTTCTTTCCCTGAATGAAATAATTATTTTTTATGGTATTGACGACGAGATCGTTATTGCGATCATAAAAATAATTTGCAACAGTTTCACCGATATCGATCCTGTTAACTTCCTCAATTTTATCTTCCACTGAAAAGGTTGCAATTGCATTTTCACCAGGGTGAGCTCTTGCAACAAATCCGGTTTGCATATTATTAAATACAATTTTCAGTAAAAGCGGAAGTTGCACGATTTTACTAATATTCACTTTTTGGGTTAAAGGATCGATTCTGATACCATCAAAATTGTAACATACATAGGTCCAGTCTCCAATTATCAGGCCTTTATTTTTCAACGGGAACACGTTCAGTACTGAATTTGTCGGCTTGCTATATAATAGGGACGGCTTTGTATAATCCAGGTCATAAAATTCATTATCCTTTAATAAGGATGTAACTTCCGTGCTTGAACACCAAACACCATTATTGAAATTCGGGCTAAGCCTTTCTATTCCTTTATTGTGAAAGAAGTTATTATCATAATGCCTGGGGGAAAGAAAATAAGGACTGATCCTATACACCCCGTCCGGCGAACTGATCCAAATGTTATGATCCTGGTCCTGGATGATGCTGGAAGGGGCTTTAATATCGAACTGGCAGAATATCTGTTTATTTTTAAAACAAATTACTCCGGCAAATGTCCCTGTCCATTGTATTTCGTTTGAATCTTCCAAAACACAGGTGCTTATTGAGGCTAATGGAACCTTTGGTATAAATTCAACAGAATCGACTGCATTTTCATGAAAATATTTGACATATTTTGATTTATAATTCCTGACAGCAGGGCTTACCTGAAATACGGTTTGATTTCCTGTTGAGATTATGTTATAGAACTCATCTAATGTAAACAAAAGAATAGGTTTTTGGTCAAGTGTCTTTGCTTTAAAAAGCCCCAGATGGGTCCATACCAGGAATTCACCTTTCGATGATTTTGTGATCGCCTTAACCCTCATGCCTTCCCATGTTATATTATTCCTTGTATAGGTTTTACTACGCAGCTTATGTTTTATTATTCTGTTGTTAGTATCGAGTTCAACAATTGTATTTCGATTCCCGCTATAAAAATATAGCCTGTGGTCGCTGTCCTGGAAAAAACGGTAATTTCCTTCCAATGAATCGAGAAAGGGCACCTTAGTCTCATTAAAAATCCTGTTCTTAAAAATAAAATTTAATTTATTGGACGAACCATCATATAACCAGATACGGCCAAAAGAATCTTCCCCTAAAATATCGCTTACAAAATATAAACTTAGCCCGTCCTTTTTCTGATACATGGTGAATATAGAGCCGTCATATCTCATCAGGCCGCCACTTGTAGCAAACCACAGGAATTTTTCGCTGTCCTGAAAAATTTTCCAGACGTTGTTAGAAGGAAGTCCGTCTTGAGTTGTAAAATGCTTCACAAAAGGATTCTGTGCATTCATGGTGAATGCAGTCCCCAGGCAATAAAATAAAAGAAGATATTTCAGGTGTTTCAAATCAGTCCAGTGATTTTGAAAAATGTTTAATCGCTTCCCTGAACTCATTCAGTTTTCTCCTCGAAATACTAAGGCGGGTGCCGTCATTCAGTTCGGCAAAGTTGCCTTCATAGCTTGAATAGGCCTGTAAAAAGTTCATGTTGATGATGGTGGATTTATGAATCCTGAAAAACGAGGGTTCTGTCAGTATTTTTTCGAATTCACCCAGAGAGCGTGTAGCAACAATCTTATTCAGTCCCGAAAGGTGCAGTATGGTATAATTGCTGTCGGCCTGCAGGTACATGATATCCGATACATTAACCATCCTGAAACCGAATTGTTCAGCAACCGTGATCTTTGTGATCGTTTTTTTATCCGAATTGATATGCTCATGCAGGTTATTCAAAGACTCATGATAAATCTCCCGGGCTTCTGCCTTGTTTTGCCTAAGCTCACGGTACTGAATAGCCTTGGAAACTGCCTCCCTTAGTTCCAGGGCATTGATGGGTTTTAACAGATAATCTATTGCGCTGGCTCTCAATGCCCTTAATGCATATTCTTCAAATGCCGTAGCGAAAATGATACCGTAATTTTCTTTAGTGATAGTGCGGAGAAATGCAAATCCATCCTCCTTAGGCATTGAGATATCAAGAAATATAAAATCAACCTCGTTAGATTTCAGCAATTCACGCCCCTCATGAGCCGACGCCGCTGCTCCGCAAACTTTTATCTCGGGACAATATTCTTCCAATAACGTTTGCAATGCTTCACGGACATTCCGTTCATCATCAATAATTATTGCACTGAATTTTTTCACTTAGCTAAATTACCCTGCTAAATTTACAAAGATTGAGTGAATGTGCGAAATGCAGTACTGATTTATTGAGTGGTCACTTATTTTAGGGGAACGGTTATAGATAAGCATGGTGAGATGGTCCAAATGCTAATAGACCTATTTGATTATTTCTCTGAAATTGGAGCTCACCCTTTCAGCAATTGTTCCTTTTTCTGCCGGAATTCCTGCTCCGTGATGATGCCTTTGACCATCAGCTGGTGCAGTTTTTCGATCTCGGCTGCCACCCCAGTAACGTTTCCTCTGCCCTGGGAACTTACAGCACTTGCAAATTCGGCGGCCTGCCTCGACATCTGGTAATTCCGGAAATCTTCCTGCATCACTGTGATCGTTTCCTTGAGGAGTTTAGGTTTTTCAACTGAACGATAGGTAGTGGCGCCCATTTCAGCTGCCGTCTGCACCTGTACATCACCGAAACCGAAGATCCTTCCCCAGACCGACTGGGTATAGGTTATATTATTGATCTTATCGATGGGGCATTCCTTCGAATTCCTGGTTAAAAGCCCGTATTCATCAATAACCCTGAAATTTGTCACCGCCCAGAGATTGTTTTGCCGTTCTGCCATTTTGTATAGGAAAAACAATACGCCTATCAGGAAGAAAGCCAGTCCCCCGTAAACCCATCCGGCATAGATTATCAGGATACCCCCGGCAAAAATACCCAGCGTGATGAGGGCAGACGGGACAAGTGTAATACCATGCGGCCTGATGGTCAGTGCCACTTTTTCGTTTTCTTTCAACCTCGTTTTCATGGATGCGGATATTAATAATTTTGCTTATAAAAGTAATGATTACTTCGCAATTCAAAATTCGTTATTCGATTATTTGGGTATTCAAATCTTCCCCCCTGTTAATAACCTTTCCTTGCATCGCTTTTATGAATACCTTAATTTAGCGGTTCACTAACAAAGCATGCATTATGGCAACCAAGGTTAAGATCTTTTCAGGCCAGGTCTCGAGATACCTGTCTGATAAAATTGCCCAGAGTTATGGTATGGAACTGGGTAAAGTCACATTCCTTAGTTTTGCCGACGGAGAGTTCCAGCCATCATTTGAAGAAAATATCCGCGGCACGGATGTCTTCCTGGTCCAGTCAACCCACCCGCCATCAGATAACCTTCTTGAACTTCTTATGATGATAGATGCAGCCCGCCGTGCTTCTGCCCGTTCCATCGTTGCTGTTATTCCTTACTTCGGATATGCACGCCAGGACCGCAAAGACAAGCCCCGCGTCTCTATCGCTTCCAAACTGGTTGCCAACCTGCTGTCTGCTGCAGGCGTGAACCGTATTATTACTCTCGACCTGCATGCCGACCAGATCCAGGGATTTTTTGATGTGCCTGTGGACCACCTGTACGCTTCTTCCGTCTTTATCCCTTATCTTAAAACCCTTCACCTTGAAAACCTCACTTTTGCATCTCCCGATACCGGCGGCACCCGTCGCGCAGGGTCATATGCAAAGTATTTCCATACCGATTTCGTGATCTGTTACAAGCACCGGTCAAAACCCAATGAAATTGCAAAAATGGCCCTTGTTGGCGATGTTAAAAACAGGAATGTGATCCTTCTTGACGATATTGTTGATACAGGAGGAACTCTTTGCAAAGCGGCCCAGATCATCATGGATAACGGAGCCAAATCGGTACGGGCCATGGTGACGCATCCCATACTTTCGGGTAATGCTCTTGAGCTTATCGAAGCTTCGGCTCTCGCCGAACTCATCGTGACCGACACCATACCGATTAAAAAAGAGAGCCCGAAATTAAAAATGATCACCACCTCCGACCTTTTCGCGGAAGTCATCCGACGTTTGAAGAAAAAAGAGTCTATTTCGTCGTTGTTCAAGTTTTAAGGCGTTTTTCAACAAAAAGCGAAAAGCGAAAGGCGAAATAGCGTTTGGTGAAGCCTCATTGAGCACACAAATGAAATATACAACTGTTGCGAATAAAAGCAAAATTTCGCTTTTCGCTTTTCGCCTTTCACTTTTATTCTTACCTTTGCACCCCAATTTAAAAACAACCAATTATGAAAACGGTATCATTGAGCGGCTCCCTCAGGG
>JBAXBP010000099.1:0-12281 GCA_037141915.1 Bacteroidota bacterium
AAAAATCGGTTTGGATCCTGGTGTCAATCTGGTCAACAGTTTAATGAAATTCTGACATCCTGTACAACCCGGAGTATTTGACCACCCTCTGCCGATTTTGCCTGACCATGCCAACCTGTTAACAGCCAATGCCCTGTGATGGTCATGTTATTCCGGCAAAGGCTGGTCAAAAAGAGCGTTTTTTCCACCTAGATCATGGTCACGATCTGGTCACCTTTGGATAGGATTTCAGGGGTAGAAAGGGGATAAAATAAAAAACCCAGACTATCTAACACCTTGAATGTTAATCAGTCTGGGTTTTTTGATTTTGTTTTGTCGGGGCGAGAAGACTCGAACTTCCGACCCCTTGCACCCCATGCAAGTACGCTAGCCAACTGCGCCACGCCCCGATATCCCGATTTGGGAGTGCAAATATAGAAAAAAATCCTGATAATCCAATCGTAAATTTAAGCCTTGTAATTTGGCCGCATGAGATTAAATGAACTTAAAGACCTGGTGGACTTTTAATGTATAATACCATATCTTAATAAGATCTCTACCCATGCGTCGCTGTCAATAACCTTTAATAATGCCGGGTTGATGCGGTCTATCAATGACTGGTTGTTTTTGCCGGCCATATAAGAAAAGTATTGCAGGTTTAAACCGCTGGGGATGATCACGATCTTGTCGCTCAATTTATTTTTGACAACCAGGTATTGAAGCAACGCCTGATCATAAACGAAAGCATCTATAAGGTCCGAATTTACAGCCTGAAGGCCATCCCAGGGTGAGGCAAAAGTAGAATATGGGATCTTGTGACGGCCCAGGGTCTCGCCGTATCCCGATTTGTCAATCGCCCCAACCCTGCAATTACCAAGATCGTCGGGGTTTTTTATCTGAGATTGCAGCCTGTTGACTGTAAGTTCGGAGGAGACCACCCCGGAAGCTATAAAAAACAACCCAATCGCGAAAAACATCCAGAAGATAGCAAGTATCCTTCCCAATCTTGTCTTAGGGATCTTATCGCCATATCCCACCGTTGTCATGGTAACGAATGCCCACCAGATGCCGTCGGTCACACCGATAAATCCCGGCCTGAATTGAAGCCCGTTTCCTTTTCGTTCGGCCAGCCAGAGAAAAACTGCAAAGATTGTGGCAATAAGGAAAATAAAGAGCACTGAACGAATAATCTTCCATGAAAATATATTCTTGAGCAGCTGGAGAAAAGCAGATTGTTTCTCAATCCGGGTTGCAATTCCCATATTGGAAATATAAAAGGGAATTGACAATTTTAACTTCGCAAGACGTTCGCTTGTCGCTGTAAGAGGCAGGATGGAAAGGTCGATGTCACCGGCCCGTAAATCGTGCATCAGTGAATCGGTGGATGGATAGACCTTATATTCGTATGATATCCTGAGGGTATCGCTGATAAGCCTCCACAGATCGATACAGACCCCCGACATTATACCCTCCTTGTTTATGATGTATGGCGGCGCATAGGTAATGCCGATTATAAGCTTTCTGTCTTCCTGGTGCCGGGATGCCAGGGTCAGGGACAGGAAAGCACAGGAGAAAAACAGAATCAGTAGGGATCGTTTCATGGGGAAAAGGATTGAAACGTAAATTTAGGCATTTCATGTTCTTTTATAACAAATCCGCCTGAAAGATATACAGGGGAAGATTATCAGAGCTGCCCTGATCGCCGATTTTTCTTTACCTTTGCACAGTAATAAAAAGCAATCAAATGAGCGAAAACACTGAACATATACGTTGCCTTATCATAGGCTCGGGACCGGCAGGATATACCGCCGCTATTTACGCAGCAAGGGCCGATCTCAAACCGGTGATTTACCAGGGAATGCAGCCTGGCGGACAGCTTACCATCACCACCGAAGTAGAGAATTTCCCGGGGTATCCGAAAGGCATCACCGGCCCCGAAATGATGGAAGAGTTCAAGCTGCAGGCCGAACGTTTCGGAACCGCAATACGATTCGGAGTTGTGACTTCCGTTGACCTTTCCAGTCGTCCTTTTACTGTGACTGCGGATGATGGAAAGACGGTCAAGGCAGATACAGTGATCATTGCCACCGGTGCATCGGCCAAATGGCTGGGGATAGAATCCGAAAAGAAATTCATGGGGATGGGAGTCTCAGGCTGCGCAACCTGCGACGGATTCTTCTATCGCGGGAAAGATGTTGCTATCGTCGGGGGGGGTGATACTGCCGCCGAAGAAGCCACCTATCTTGCCAAACTCTGCAAAAAGGTATACATGATCCACAGGCGAAGCGAACTTCGTGCTTCCAAAGCCATGCAGCATAAAGTTTTAACCACTGCCAACATAGAGATGATATGGGATAGCGTTCCTGAAGAAGTGCTCGGGGATGACAGCGGTGTTACCGGCGTCAGGGTGCGAAATATTAAATCGGGTGAAAGCAGGGATGTCACAGTCCACGGATTCTTTGTGGCTATCGGTCACAAGCCCAATACCGAAATATTCAAGGGGCAGCTTGAACTTGATGAAATGAGCTATATCAAGACCCTGCCGGGCTCAACCACGACCAGTGTTGAAGGCGTTTTTGCTGCAGGAGATGTCCAGGATCACCATTACCGCCAGGCAGTCACTGCAGCTGGAACGGGATGCATGGCAGCGATAGAGGCGGAGAGATTTCTAACGTCTTAATTGAATAATCGAATAATAGAATACTCGAATTTTGAATTGCGAATATATTACGAATTAAATAGCACTATCATCACGCAATCACAAAAAATACATGCTGACTTTTTTTAAAAATATCGACAAATACTATTCAGTGGAGCATCAGGAGCCACTGGTTTCAAACGATATTGAAAAGCTGACCTGGCTGTTCGGCGATGCGGAATGTATCGCCGAACCTGCTTTACAGGGCACCTATATCGGGCCGAGGAAAGAAATGATCACACCCTGGAGCACCAATGCCGTTGAGATAACCCAGAATATGGGGATCAGTAGGATCAGGAGGATTGAAGAGTTTATTCACGTGAACCGTGAACCGGAAACCGTGAACCGGATCACGGCTCACGAGTCACGGCTCACGAGTCACGATTCACGAGTCACGGACTTTGACCCCATGCTCCAGCGCATCTATTCCGGCCTTGACCAGCTGAGTTTTTATATTGAACATGAACCTGAACCTATCCTTTACATTGATGATCTTGAATCGTACAACCTTAGCGAAGGCCTTGCGCTAAGCAGTGAGGAAATTGAATACCTCAAAGGTTTAAGCAGGAAGATCGGCCGTAAGCTTACCGATAGTGAAGTCTTTGGTTTTTCACAGGTAAACTCAGAACACTGCCGCCATAAGATCTTTAACGGCACCTTTATCATTGACGGGAAAGAGATGACGGAATCCCTTTTTGCCCTGATCAAAAAGACCTCGAAAGAACATCCGAATTTCATCGTATCAGCCTATAAAGACAATGTTGCGTTCATTTCCGGTCCGGAAATTGAACAGTTTGCACCGGGTAACCCGCAGAAGGCCGATTACTTTGCGATCAGGGATATTGACTGTGTGATCTCAATCAAGGCCGAAACCCATAATTTCCCGACCACCGTGGAACCTTTCAACGGGGCCGCCACAGGAAGCGGCGGAGAGATCCGCGACCGCATGGCAGGCGGCAAAGGCAGCATCCCTATAGCCGGGACTGCAGTGTACATGACATCCTACCCGAGGCTGGACGGAGGACGAGATTGGGAAAAAGCTTTCCCCGCCAGGAAATGGTTATATAAAAATCCGGAGGATCTGCTGATCAAAGCCTCCAACGGGGCCAGCGATTTCGGGAATAAATTCGGGCAGCCTGTGATCTGCGGATCGGTTCTGACCTTCGAACATTCAGAAAACGACAAGGTCTTCGGTTACGACAAGGTGATCATGATGGCCGGTGGTATAGGATTCGGCAAAACGGAAGACAGCCTGAAAGAAATTCCGCAGGGAGGAGAGGATGTAATCATTTTGGGGGGCGACAATTACCGCATCGGGATGGGTGGAGGCGCTGTTTCCTCAGTTGCAACCGGAGAATACGGGAATTCCATTGAACTGAATGCTGTGCAGCGTTCAAACCCCGAAATGCAGAAACGGGTATTCAACGCCATCCGTGCCATGGTCGAAATGGAAGAAAATCCAATCGTTTCGATACACGACCATGGCGCAGGCGGGCATCTGAATTCCATCTCCGAACTGATTGAAGAGACCGGAGGGAAGATACAGATCGATGCACTTCCCATAGGCGATCCTACGCTTTCAAACAAGGAGATCGTAGGTAATGAGTCCCAGGAAAGAATGGGGCTGCTGATAAAGGAAAAAGACTTTGAACTTCTGAAAGAGGTTGCAAAACGTGAAAGAGCCCCCATCTACGTGGTGGGAAAAGCCACAGGCGACCATCAGCTTGTGTTCGAAGACAGGCGTGACGGCAGCCATCCCATCGACCTGAATGTTGATGATTTCTTTGGAAAACCGCCTAAGACCATCATGCAGGATGTTTCTGTTAAACCTGCCTATGCACCTATTCCGGATCACGGATCACGGATCACGATTCTCGATTTGCAGAACCTGCTGACGCAGGTTCTGCAAATCGAAGCCGTCGCCTGCAAGGACTGGCTGACCAATAAAGTCGACCGTGCAGTCTCAGGGAAAATTGCAATGCAGCAGACCTGCGGACCCGTGCAGCTGCCCCTTAACAACCTCGGGGTGGTAGCACTGGATTACCAGGGCCAAAAGGGGATAGCCACTTCACTTGGCCATGCCCCGGCTGCCAGCCTTATAGATGCCGAAGCCGGCTCAAGACTGTCCATTGCCGAGGCACTTACCAATATCATCTGGGCTCCGCTTACACATGGCATGAAGGGAATCTCACTTAGCGCCAACTGGATGTGGCCCTGCAGGAACCCGGGCGAAGATGCCAGGCTTTACAAGGCAGTACAGGCTGTAAGCGAATTTGCAATCAGCCTTGGCATCAACATCCCGACAGGTAAAGACAGCCTCTCGATGACCCAGAAATACCCCGACGGAACTGTTGTATACTCCCCGGGAACGGTTATCATTTCGGCCGTTGCCGAGGTCAGCGAAGTACGCAATGCGGTAAGCCCTGGTCTTTCTGTCAAAAAAGACACAGTGCTCATTTATATTAACCTGTCTGAGGATGAGTACTCACTCGGCGGCAGCAGCTTTGCCCAGGTAATCAACCGTCTTGGTAACTCTGCCCCGGATATAAAAAACCCGCAAGCATTTGCTGCTGCCTTTGCCGTCGTCCAGGAATGGATAAAAGCAGGCAGGGTGCTTGCCGGCCATGATATTTCGGCCGGCGGACTCATTACCACCCTGCTGGAAATGGTTTTCCCTCATACTGTGACGGGCCTTGACCTGGAGTTTGGCAGCATTGCTGAACAGGATCTTATTAAGCTACTGTTTGCTGAGAATCCCGGAATTGTGCTGCAGGTAAAGGAAGCTGATGCAGCAGGACTGGCAGCCGAATTGAAAAAATCATCAGGCCTGGAGGCTCACATGATCGGCCGGCCGAATGATAAGCGGCAATTAGTCATCCGCAGTCATGAACTTAGTTTTGATATCGATCATTACAGGGACATATGGTTCAAAACGTCATATCTTCTCGACCGGAAACAATGCGGTGAGAAACTTGCTCTTGAACGGTATACCAATTACAAAAACCAGCCGCTGATTTTCCGTTTCCCCGGAACATTTACAGGCAAAGCCGCGCAGCATGGGATTGACCTGAAACGCAGGAAACCTACGGGCGTAAAGGCCGCCATTATACGTGAGCAGGGCGTGAACCGCGATCGCGACATGGCCTGGGCAATGTATTTGGCGGGGATGGATGTAAAGGATATCCATATGACCGACCTGATCTCGGGTCGTGAAACCCTGGAGGATGTGAATATGATCGCATTTGTGGGAGGGTTCAGCAATTCCGACGTACTAGGTTCGGCGAAGGGCTGGGCAGGATCTTTCCTTTACAATGAAAAAGCGAAGAAGGCCCTGGATAATTTCTTTGCCCGTAAAGACACGCTCAGCCTCGGTGTTTGCAACGGCTGCCAGCTGCTTGTCGAGCTCGGGCTAATCTACCCGGAACATAAGCTGCACCCGAGGATGTCGTGGAACGATTCGCATAAATATGAATGCGCTTTCATCAACCTCAGCGTGCAGGAGAACCATTCGGTGATGCTGCAATCCCTTGCAGGGGCAAGGCTTGGCGTGTGGACTGCACATGGTGAGGGAAAATTCAATTTCCCCATGCCTGAAGAAAATTACCATATCCCGGCAAAGTTCACGTATCATGGTTACCCGGCGAATCCCAACGGTTCGCAGTATGATGCAGCCTGTATTGCTTCCGGGGACGGTCGCCACCTGGCCATTATGCCCCATATCGAGGATGCTGTGCTGCCCTGGCAATGGGCTTATTACCCTGAAGATCGCAAGGCGGATGAGGTTGCACCCTGGATCGAAGCGTTCGTGAATGCGAAGAAATGGATAGAAATAAACCGTGAACGGTGAACCGTGACTCGTGAACCGGAACACGGCTCACCCGCAAAAGTTAAAATATGAAAAAGATAGTACTCATTACCGGCGCCACATCCGGTTTTGGCAAAGCAATTGCGCTGAAATTCGCAGAGAACGGGCATAAGCTGATCATCACGGGACGACGCAAAGACCGGCTTGATGAACTGCAGAAAAAGCTTATTGCTGAATTTAAGGTTGAAGTCCTCGCGCTTTGCTTCGACGTAAGGAAATCCGCAGACGTCGAGAAAGCGATACAAACCCTTCCCGATCAATGGAAAGCCATTGACGTGCTGGTGAACAATGCCGGCCTTGCGGTAGGCATGGGCCCGGTTCACGAAGGCGTGCTTGATGACTGGGAAAGGATGATAGACACCAATATGAAAGGACTGCTGTATATGACCCGTTTTGTGGCTCCACTGATGGTAGCCAGGAAAAAGGGGCACATCATCAATATAGGTTCTGTTGCTGGAAAGGAAGTTTACCCCAACGGAAATGTTTACTGCGGCTCAAAGTTCGGGGTTGATGCCATCACCAAAGGTACCCGCATCGACCTGGTATCTCACAATATCAAAGTCACCCAGGTAGCTCCCGGTGCAGCAAATACGGAATTCTCACTGGTCCGCTTCAAGGGCGACAAGTCAAGGGCCGATAATGTTTACAATGGATTCAAGCCACTGTCGGCTGAAGATGTTGCAGAGGTAGTTTATTACACCACCACACTGCCCGATCATGTGAATATAGCTGACCTCGTACTTATGCCCACCGCCCAGGCGAGTTCGATGCATTTTAATAAAATCAGTTAATCTTCGATAAAAAAACTGTTTTCTTTCGTAAAGGAGTATCACTTTTCAGAGTTTCCCGGATTAAGAAAAAGTATTAAATGTTTCTAAAAATAGAAACTTTTATTACTTTTGTAATCCGAATACAAAATGAATGATAAATCAATTGAAATCCTTTTTCTACAACAGGCCGAAGATTTTCTGGACAAAATTGAAAAACCGGTAAGAAAGAAGTTTTTCGTTTCATTCCACAAAACCAAATCAAGAATTTTTGGGGAATGGTTTAAAAAAATGAGCAGTACAGATAATCTTTTTGAGTTCAGGGTGGATTATATGGGTAGATTTTACAGACTTTTTGCGTTTTGGGACTCTCGGGACCTGAGACAAACACTTGTTGTATGCACCCATGGCCTTATAAAAAAATCAAAAAGGACCCCAAAACATGATATAAAGAAAGCTGAAGAAATCAAAGCAAACTACTTCGAAGGATTGAGATAAAGAACCAATAATGAAAAAAAACAAAAAATATAAGACTCTTGCTGACCTTGAGGATAAATATTTTGGGAAGCATGGCTCACATCAAAGGGAACAGTACGAGTTTGAGCTTTCGATGGATCTTCTGGGAGAAAAATTGAAGCAAATCCGGATAGCGAAGAAATTAACCCAGGAACAATTAGGTAAACTTATCGGAGTACAAAAGGCACAAATATCAAAACTTGAAAGTGGAAACAACAGTGCAACAATCTCAACTGTTTTAAAAGTATTTCATGCGATGAAAGCTAAGGTGAAATTGAAAATAGACTTAGAAGATTCTTTTAAAATTGCTCCTTTGTAATTATTGTCAATAGCCCATAATCAAGATCATTACTTTTTTTCCATCCATGCATAATTCATGGTATGTTCACCATGTTTTCCCTGTATGTGGATGACTTTTAACTCAAGTATCCTGAACTGTTCCGAATACAAGGCCCTCAATTCTTTCTCATCTGAAAAATAGAGCAGGGTGCCAATCCTGGTCCTGCGGTATTTGCCGCTTCCTTCGAAAGTTTTGTCTTCTTCGTGAAAGCAGGCTGCCAGGTACTTCCCTCCCGGTTTGAGGAGTTTGTGCACATTCGCTATGTATTTTGCGCGTTGTTCAGGGTAAATGTGATGCAGTATCTGCCATTCAAAAGCAAAATCAAATCCTGAGAGGAAACCTGGTGAAAGGTCATCTGTAAGATCGACATTGATAAAACCACACTGAAGTCCTTCAGCTACTGCCCTGGCAGATGCAATCTTTATGGCTTCTGATGAAAGATCTACTCCTGTCACGTCGAATCCTTTTTGGGCAAGGTATCTCGAATAATTGCCCGCACCGCAGCCCAGGTCAATTGCTTTCCCTGGCAGGAGAACGTGACCCTCGACCAGGGCCACGAGTTCGGCAGGAGGAGCCTCGATATTCCAGGGGATTTCGTGCAAACTCATCCGCCCGTAGATATCATTCATTTCTGAAGCCAGGGCAGGCATAAGGAAAGTTTTATTTACAAACGATTTTGCTCACAAACCGGTGATCTGCCGAAACAGCTTCCACGATATAAACACCGGCATTCGCCGGGGCATCAATTCTGGCCACCCCGTTGATCATGACACGTTCCGATGAGACCACCTGACCCAAAACAGAGTACACCCTGATATCGGCCGCTGTTCCTTGCATAGAAGGAAGGTCGAGATAAAGGTTGTGATTGCTGAAAAACGCCTTGCCATCACTGCTGTTTTGAGCTTCACTGATCCCGATGGAACCCGAGAACCTCAGCCTGAAGCGGTCAATGGGATCTGCAGTATGATAGGTAAATTGATACACCGAATCCTGCTTCAGGTTTGTGACTTTGTTCAGCGAATGGTCCTCAAGAAGGATTGAAACTCCCGCTGCAAATGACTGCATCCCGCTTGCAGTAAAATCTACCTGACTGTTTGTGTAAAAGGAAAAGTGTACAGGTACGATCGCTCCGGAGCTGTTGAATGGTAGACAGTTGACGCAAAGCTCGCTGTTGTCTGAAGCCGTAGTGCTTTGCTGAGGAGCTTCGGCCCCGCCTAGGAATTTATTGCCATCAAAAAGCTGGTCGAAGGAGGGGGTTGCTCCTTCACGAAAATTCACAGCCACTTCATCAAATGCATTATTTAACTCTGCGACACATTTTATTCTGAGAAGGTTTGGAATTGCAGGAGTATTTTTGAGGAAAGGAGGATTGACATTAGTACAAACAGCATTTGTCATTGAGAAATCTGGAGAGGGTTCTGATACCTGGACAATAAATGATTGCCCCATTGCAATCTCCTTGCGGCCGGGATTTGTTTGACCTATCGCAGGTGTCCCAATATGCGTAACATAATTCCAGGTGTTATAGTTTGAAGAAACAGATGCTTTGCCTGCCGGCCATATATAACAAGTTGGGGCAATATTAATCCTTTTCCACCCACCTGATGACTCCCAGTCAATTGCTGAGGAATATGGATTCGGCACCAGATTGTAGCCAGAACCGTTATTTGTGATAGATGGATAAAATTTTCCGCTATTAAGTTTCCCTGAAATGCTATAGGTCGTTGAGGCTCCGTCGGGGTAATAGGTCATATACCCACGGGTTACATCAAGTGGAATGGTGGTGGAAGAGCCAAGGTTTTCCCAGCTGTTTGTCCCTTCATTGAAATCAAAAAGGTAGGACCCCAGGAATATATTACTTGTAGGATTGGCACTCTGTTCAACTGGAACCGATACGAAATGGTACTTCATTGCACTAAGGTCAGTACTTCCTGTAACGTAAATTTTTACAGTGGCATCGGGCTTGTATGACGTCACCTCATTCAAAGGAAGGATTACGGATCCCGATCCTGTGGCATCGGAATTGATAACAAGTCCATCTGTGCCTGCATTATTGGTTATGTCATTAGAAACAATTAATTCGCAATTCGGTTGTATTGTAATATTTTGACCTGGCCGGATAATTAAAGAATGGGCAGTAGCTACCTTGGCAGGATCATCAATTATGATCTTCCCGGTTGTCGTTGTTGGTGCTATAGCCCTAATGGTGTCATTCGGGATCATATCACTCGCAGATCCACCGGGTGTGTACCTGATCCAGTGGCTATTGTTAAACCAGCTCCCGTCGGATGGCGCGATCCAGATAAAACCATCGGCATGAAGGGCTCCTGATGGCTGGACCGAACCAAATACCGTTCCGATACCTGAAAAGGAAGATGCATCAACGGATCCTGTCCCGGAAATTTTACCCGAGACACTTAAGCTGGAAGCGACCAGGCTGCCGTCGATAACCATGGAGTTGCTGGCATCATCAGCAACTCCTGAACTAATGGTGACCGAACCAGTGCCTTTAACAAGAAAAATACCACCTGCCTTTAATGTAAGGCCACCTAGTGTCATTGACCCGGGACAACTAACATAATCTCCATTCCCGACCGTAAGAGTTGCAGAAATACCACTGAGGTTTCCTGTTGAATCGACCCGAAGAATTAAAAAACCCCGGTCAACTCCTGTTAGAAGTGAAATGTCCAATGTAACGTTATGGTGTATCCTTACAATATCTCCATAAGCTGGGATGTTTGTGGTCGATCCCCAGCTGCCGGTATATTCATTCCAGATGAGATTGTTTGACCAGCTTCCGTCCCCAACCGATTGAAATGTCCTTGTGAAACCACAAAACGGAATTAACAAAATGACTATAAAAATAGATGCCTTGAAATTTCTCATAAAGCCTCCTCTTCATTTTTCACCGCTTTAGTTTGCATTTTCCTGGCCTGGTAATATTTCCTTCCCCCATACACGACTCCCATAGACAGCAGTATCCCCAGGCCTCCGTCGATTGGAGCTCCTACCGGGCCACCGCCGCCACCACCACCGCTCGGATTTCCCGGAGGAGGGGGCGGATCAGAATAGGTTTTTGCAGCGATTGCAATAAAAAGAAGCAGGAATGAAAAACGTATCAGACGCGTAACAATTTTATTGATCATATGGTTTCTAATTGCCTTTGTTTAAATCCATTACAAAAATAAGCAATGAAGATGCTTATAAATATATAAGGCCGTAAATACCTAGTACTAGGTATTTCCCATTTATTCCATGCAGTCCTGTTTGTTGTTCGCGTATCAATTACCTGAATGACAGGGCAACTTCACTTTTATTTTTTTTCACTATCATTGCACCTCAAACTCAGGATTCTAACCAAAACAATTTCGATCATGGAAGTAATCCGCATTTTTGACCTTTTGCCTTATTATGAGCAGAAGTACAAGCCAAAGGATGATGTCATCGCCTCAAAGGAAAACGGGCAATGGGTCAAATACAGCATCAAACAATACCGTGAAATGGCCGATAACATCAGTTACGGCTTCCTGGCGCTGGGCGTAAAACCGGGCGATAAAATAGCCCAGATCAGTTCGAACAGGGTTGAATGGAATATTCTTGACATGGCCATTCTACAGGTTGGCGCAGTACATGTCCCGATTTATCCCACCATCAGCGAATCGGATTACCTGTACATTCTCAACCATTCCGAGGTTAAATATGTGTTTGTTTCAGGTGCAGAACTCCTGCGCAAAATTCAGCATATACTCCCCGAAGTTCCAACCCTGAAGGATATTTATACTTATAAGGATAACAACGAGCTTAAACATCTGAGTGAACTGGTGGAACTTGGCAAGGCCAATGCGAACCGGGTTTTACTTGAACAACTTAAAGCCACAGTAAATCCCGATGATATGGCAACCATTATCTATACATCAGGAACAACGGGAAATCCAAAAGGTGTCATGCTTTCGCACAGCAATATCATCTCCAATTTCAAGGCCTGTGCCCATATCCCTCCTTTCGGTGAGGAAGCAAGGGCAGTAAGTTACCTGCCCCTCTGTCATGTATATGAACGTATGCTGAATTACCTTTACCAGTACGACGGGATCTCGGTGTATTATGCCGAAAGCATAG
>JBAXBP010000100.1:0-11990 GCA_037141915.1 Bacteroidota bacterium
AAAAGCGAAAAGCGAAAAGCGAAAAGCGAAAAGCGAAAAGCGAAAAGCGAAATTGGTACATTGTACATAGTACATTGTACATTAATTGTCCCGTGGTGTAATGGCAGCACTAGAGATTTTGGTTCTCTTGGTCTAGGTTCGAATCCTGGCGGGACAACAAACATTAATGCATTAGGGTTTTTGTATCCCGGAATCACCGTGTTTTCTTATTCAGGCCTGTTGCTGTGTTTATCATATCCAAAAAAATCAATGTTTACCTTTGGATCCCTGAATTATCATTTAAATAAACTTTCTATCTTTAATTCATGCCGGAATCCGAATTCCAGATACCATACCGGGACGGAAAGACATTCTTCGCCTGTGAATGGTCCCCGCCCGGGGAGGCCAAGGGCTTGATAATCCTGGTTCATGGCCTGAGCGAGCATGCAGGCCGGTACAAACATGTTGGTTCATTTTTTGCCGCCTCAGGATACTGCATGATACTTGCCGACCTTCGCGGTCATGGCAGGTCGTTCGGCAAAAGGGGCCATTTCCCCTCCATCGGTGTAATCATGGATGACATCAGCCTGTTCATTGAAGCGGCCCGCAGCAGACATCCCGCCTTACCCCTGATCCTTTATGGCCACAGTATGGGTGGTAATCTCGTGCTGAATTACCTCATCAGAAGGAATCCCCTTGTTTCAGCTTGCGTTGTTACCAGTCCATGGCTCCGGCTTGCATCAAAGCCCCCGCTTATTAAAGTTATCCTTGCAAATCTCACAGGCAAACTTTTTCCTGCACTGACTGAACCGGATGGATTAAATCCTTCAGACCTCAGCCATGATGCAGAGGTATGCCGTACATATGCCTCTGACCCCCTTGTCCACAGCCGCATCTCCGCAAGCACTTTCCTGGAAATCTCCAGAGCCGGAAAATATGTCATAAAGCATGCCGCTGATATTGACTGTAAGCTATTGCTCATGCACGGCACGGCCGACAAGCTGACGTCATACGATGCAAGCACTGAATTTTCACTAAGATTAACGGCCCCCAATACATTTAAAGCCTGGAACGGTCTCTTCCACGAACTGCACAATGAATTTGAAAAAGAAACCGTGCTGGAGTTTATAGGTGAGTGGCTTTCTTCTCAATATAACCCAGTCCTGCAAGATCGTTTTTTTTGATTTACAAATTGTTCCCCTGAACAACATAACACAGGAAATCTGTCCTTTCTTAAAAAAGTTTAGCTACCTTTGAACCTGCATGCTATAAGACTTTGTCTTTGGGTACATGGTTATTTTAAGATTGGGAAAGATGAAGGACTTTGAAAAGAGTAAAGAGGAACTCATCAGGGAATTAGATGAGTTGCGTACAGCGTTTAATTTATTAAAATGTTCGTATGATACGGAAAGCAGCAGGGCAATACGGGCCGTGCATATCCGTAAGGAAGCGGAAGAAGTTCTGAACAAGGAACCTGGAAAGAAAGTCCCTCCGGTTATCAAAGCTGATGCCAGTCAACTCGCTCACGAATTGCAAGTTCACAAGATAGAGCTTGAAATGCAGAATGAAGAACTTTTACTGGCAAATAAGAGACTGGTATCGGCTAATAAAAAATACACTGATTTATATGAATTTGCGCCTTCAGGGTATTTTTCACTTTCAAAAGAAGGGAACATCCTCGGCCTGAATCTAAGTGGATCAACCATACTCGGCATTGAACGCACACAGCTAAGGAATAAATCGTTTGCATTTTTTGTATCAAAGGAGACAAGACCAGTCTTCATTCTCTTCCTGGCTAAACTCTTTGCAAGCAGGACCAATGAATCATGCGAGATCAGGCTTTCATCAGAAGATGATTTCCCAAAGTATCTTCACATTTCGGGAATTGCAGCAGAAAACGAAGAGGTTTGTCATTTGACCGTTATTGATATAACGGAACATCAAAGGAACCTGGAAGACTTGCACCAGAGTGAAGCGCGTTATAAGGCCTTGTTCCGGAAAAATATTTCGGTCATGTTGCTCATTCATCCTGAAACAGGTGAAATTTTTGATGCAAATCCATCAGCCTGCCAGTTCTATGGCTGGTCTCATGAAGAGATCTGCAGAATGAACATTTCAGAAATAAATACACTTTCAACGGAAGAAGTGAAACTGGAACTGCAAAAGGCAATAGAAGACCAGCGTTCCCAATTCTACTTTAAACACCGCAAAGCCAATGGTGAAGTGCGCAATGTTGAGGTATATACCGGCCCGATCAAAGTTGGAGAAACAACCTTGTTGTATTCCATTGTTCATGACATCACTGAGCAAACTAAGGCAGAAAAGTTGTTGCGAGAGAGCAGCCAGAAGTGGGAAGCTCTGATCTCAACCTCGCCCGATGGAATTGGCATAGCTTCACTTGACGGGAAGATGCAGGTGATCTCGGAGAAACTTGCAATGATGTTTGGGTATTCACTTGAGGAAAAAGATACGAATATCGGTAGGCCGGCTTTTGATTTTATAGATCCGGAATATCATGAAATCCTGGCAGGGAACATCCGTGATCTTGTTAGCGGTGTAAGCAATTACAAGATCACCGAATATATGGCAGTTAAAAAGGACAAAAGCAGATTTTATGCTGAATTGTATTCAACTCTGTTAAGGGATGCATCCGGAAAACCTGCCAGCATTCTTTATATCGAACGCGACATCACGCTGCGTAAGCAGGCTGAGGATGCTTTGCGCAAGAACGAAGAACTGCTCAATGCAATCGTTGAAACAGCAAAAGATTCAATTTTCATTAAAAACACATCCCTGCAGTATATCAAAGTGAATGAGGCCATGGAGTCCCTTTTCGGGATGACCCAGGAAGATATGCTCGGCAAAACTGACACGGATCTTTTCGGACCTGAAAATGCCGGTCACATCGAGGAAATTGACAGGCAGGTACTGGAGGGCAAAACCATAGAGGAGTTCCCATCAAAACCGGTTAACGGAGAGTTGAAGCATTTTCACACAATCAAGGTTCCTTTAAAGGATGCTAAGGGATTAATAACGGGGTTATGCGGAATTGCCAGGGATATTACTGACAATAAAATTGCGGAGACCAATCTGAGGATCAGTGAAGAAAAATACCGCAATATTTTCGAAAGCATGCAGGATGTCTATTACGAGGCATCACTTGAAGGGACGATACTTGAACTCAGTCCGTCTATTAAAGATTTCACTAAAGGTCAACTTACCCGGGAGGAACTGCTGGGAAAATCTCTTTTAGGCTATTATACAGATCCGGATGACAGGAATACTTTTTATACAGAATTGAGTAAACATGGAACTGTAAGAGATTATGAACTGTCGATGCACAACAAGGATGGATCAATAGTTCCGGTTTCTATTTCTTCTACCGTCTTGCCTGGTGCTGACGGCAAGCCTGAAAAAATTTCAGGCACTATGCGCGATATCACTGAACGCAAATTGGCGGATCTGGCGATACAGGATCTTAATAAAACGCTTGAACAAAAAGTTGAGGAAAGAACCCTTCAGCTTTCGGAAGTCAACAAAAGCCTTTTAAAAGGAATTGAAGAGAAGGCACAAATCACTGTAGCCCTGGAGATCAAAACAAAAGAACTGGAGAATTTCTTTAATGTTTCTCCTGATCTGCTTTGTATTATTGATTCTTCCGGAACTTTTGTCAAGGTCAATAAAGCATGGGAGATTACCCTTGGTTATACGGAAGAGGAACTGATAAATAAACCATTCCTTGAATTTATTCATCCCGAAGACCTTCAACCGGCACTTGAAAACCTTAGGAATCATGACCGGTTACCAAATGTGATCTACAGGTATTGTGCAAAAACCGGGAATTACCGTTTCCTTGAATGGAATGGAGTACAGGCAGGGGATCAATTCTATGGAGCCGCCCGCGACATTACCGATCGCAAAAAGGCTGAGGCGGATCTGAAACAGTTATCGACCCGGCTTACCCTGGCAGCACGTGCAGGCGGAGTGGGCGTATGGGATTACGATATTGTCAACAACATCCTTGTATGGGATAAACAGATGTATACCCTGTATGGTATAGAAGAAAAGGACTTCAGCGGAGCCTATGATGCCTGGCAGGCAGGGCTTCATCCCGATGACGCTGCCCGGGGGGATGAGGAGATCCAGATGGCAATAAAGGGTGAAAAAGAATTTGACACAGAGTTCAGGGTGGTCTGGCCCGACGGAGAAATCAGGCATATCAGGGCATATGCAATCGTTTACAGGGATAAGGATGGAAAAGCCTCACACATGATAGGCACAAACTGGGAGATTACTTCCCTGAAGCAGGCTGAAACCCTGCTTGAACAAACCCGCCTGAATTATGAAACTTTTTTCAACACCATTGATGATTTTCTCTTTGTTCTCGACGAACAGGGTCGCATTATTCACACCAATACCACGGTCAATAGCAGGCTTGGATATTCCCAGAAAGACCTTTTTGATCAGTCCGTTCTCATGGTTCACCCGTCGGAACGCCGGGAAGAGGCAGGCCGTATAGTAGGCGAAATGCTGGCCGGGACTGCTGATTTCTGCCCCGTTCCCCTGATCTCCAAAACGGGTCTTTATATCCCTGTGGAAACAAGAGTGAAGACGGGTTTTTGGGACAGGAAGCCTGTAATCTTCGGAGTAAGCAAGGATATTTCAAAAATCAAATTGTCGGAGGAGAAATTTTCAAAAGCCTTTCAATCAAACTCTTCATTAATGGCCATCTCGGCTCTGGATGGAAAATTAATAGAAGTAAATAATGCATTCCTCAATACACTCGGCTATACGCGTGAGGAAGTAATCGGTATAACAACACATAAATTAGGGATTTTTGCTGATCCGGCTTTGCGAAACACTTTAATTGAGCAGTTAATGCATAATGTTCCTGTAAGGGAGATTGAACTTGAGATGTCAAAAAAAGACGGTTCACTAATGACAGGGCTGTTTTCGGCGGAAACAATTTATATTGGGGCAGATCTGTGTTTGTTAACCATGTTAATCGATATAACCGAGCGCAAACAAAATCAAGTCGCACTGCAGTCCAACCTGGCTATACTTGAAGCCACAAAAAATGCAGCGTATGATGGAATCCTGGTGATAGACAAATCAAAGGAGAATGTACTTGTAATGAGCAAGAAGTTCATTGATATGTTCAAGGTTCCAATGGATATAGCAGTAAACAAAAAAGTGCCTGCCTTATTGCAACATATGCTTACCATGGTAAAACATCCTGACGAATTCATAAAAAAACTAAACTTCTTTTATGATCACCCGATCGAAACAGGAAGGGATGAGATTGAACTGAATGATGGGATCATAGTGGAAAGATATACTGCGCAGGTTGAGGGAATAAATGAGGAATCCCAGGGCAGAATATGGACATGGCGTGACATTACTCAAAGCAAACATACCGAAAAAGAAATCATTAAATCAAGAAATGAGGCAGTGAAAGCAAATCTTGCCAAGAGTGAGTTCCTGTCACGCATGAGCCATGAACTGCGAACCCCCATGAACTCCATTCTCGGTTTTGCCCAGTTGATGAAAATGGGAGAGCTGAGTGCGGCCCATAAAAAAGGAGTGAACCATATACTTAAGAGTGGCTCTCATCTGCTATACCTGATCAACGAAGTGCTTGACATTTCAAGGATAGAAGCAGGCCGACTGACACTTTCCCTGGAACCGGTGCTAGTGAAAAGTGTAATAGTGGAAATGCTCGATTTTGTGCAGCAAGATGCAGCCAAAAAGGATCTGACTGTCGAAATGGAACAATCCCCGGGCAACGAGCTTTCTGTTAAAGCTGATCGCCAGCGGTTAAAGCAGGTTCTGATCAACCTGATCAATAATGCTGTTAAGTATAACAGTCAGGGCGGCAGAGTGATTATCAGGACCGAACTTAAAGATGGATCAGGTCAAGGTATGCCTTCAATAAGAATTTCGGTAAGCGATAACGGCCCCGGGATCAAACCCGAAGACATGGAAAAACTGTTTCTCCCGTTTGAACGCATAGGTGCTGAAAAATCGGAGATCGAAGGAACAGGTCTTGGTCTGATGGTGGCTAAAAAATTAATGGATGCTATGGGCGGACTTGTGGGTGTGGATAGTAGTCCCGGCCAGGGAAGCACTTTCTGGATAGAATTGCCTCAGGCTGAAAGTCAGAAAACAACAAATGCAAGAACCAGGGATGCCTCATCAGCAGAGATACTCACCACCGCTAACGCGGGAACCGTTCTTTATATTGAAGATAATCTTGCCAATGCCGAACTGGTGGAAGAAATACTGCGGGATCACCGACCGGCAATTAACATTATTACAACCGGTTCAGGGAAATCGGGAGTACAGATTGCAAAGGATTCGAAACCCGATCTGATATTGCTTGATCTTGATCTGCCCGACCTGTACGGCAGTAAAGTTCTTGAAATTCTGAAGTCAGATCCGGCGACCAGTATTATCCCGGTTGTAATCATTACCGCAGATGCCATGCCCCAGCAGGTCGAGAACCTGATGATGTCGGGTGCAAAGGATTATTTAACAAAGCCCCTGGATATCGTTGGTTTTTTGCAAATGATCGATGAATGGATTGAAAAGTAAAATAATTAAAAAGCATATATGGATTCAACTTTAAAAAATGCAAATATCCTAATCGTTGATGATAATGAAGCAAATATTGACATTCTTGCAGGATTGCTGGATTTTCAGGGTTATACCAGTGTAAAGACAACAACCGACCCCCGCCAGATCGACGTACTGTTCAATACATTCAAACCGGATATCCTTCTGTTAGATCTGCTCATGCCCCATCTTTCAGGCTTCGAGGTGATGGAGCAATTGAGGACAAAGATACCCGCCGGAACATTTTTTCCCATCCTTGTTCTTACTGCGGACATGACAACCGAAACCAAGCAGTTGGCATTGTCGGCCGGTGCAAATGATTTCCTGGTCAAGCCATTCGATATGATCGAGGCAGGCCTCAGGATAAAAAACCTTCTTGAAGCACGGTATATCCATCAGCAGATTGAAGGCCAGAATCAGATATTAGAAGAAAAGGTTAAAGAACGCACTCAGGAGATTGAGAAGAAAAACATCGAATTGATTTTGGCTAAAGACAAGGCCGAAGCAAGCGACAGGCTTAAAACGGCATTCATGCAGAACATCTCACATGAAGTTCGGACGCCCCTGAACGGGATCCTTGGGTTTGGTGCTTTGCTTGCCGAACAGGATGTTTCGGATTCAGAAAAGGAACAGTACCTGTCACTGCTGAAAGCTTCAAGTACCAGGCTGATCAATACGATCACCGATTACATGGATATTTCGCTGATAGTGTCCGACTCGATCGAGGTCAACCGCAAACCACTTTCTGTTAATAAGGTTCTTACAGAGTTAATGAACCAGTTCTATGATCAATGCCTCAGTAAGAAACTTGAATTCAATCTTTCAACCCCCGGGGATAGCAATGGTTTATTCATCCTCACAGATCCGGAATTATTCCGTAAAATCATCTCTCATTTACTCGATAATGCAGTAAAATTTACTAACAAAGGCAGCATCACCCTTGGATATTCTGTACTGCCCGACAACATTGAGTTTTTTGTCAAAGATACGGGTGTGGGGATTGAAAAAGATGCACAGGAACGTATTTTTGAAAGCTTTATGCAGGAAAATCTCGACAATACACGAGGTCATGATGGCAGCGGTTTAGGATTATCTATCATCAAAGGATTTACGAAGTTACTTGACGGCGAGATCCTCCTGGAGTCTGTCAAAGGAGAGGGCGCAACATTTTATTTCTCAATTCCAAAAGGGATGGAAATAAATGAAAATGAGGAGGCCCGAAGATCCGTTACAAATTATCGCGGGTCTCATCTTCCTGCGATCCTTATAGCGGAAGATGAATTTGCACACCGCATTTACCTGGGTTCATTCCTTAAAAAATACACGTCGATGATATTCATGGCGACAAACGGAAAAGAAGCTGTTGAGCTTTGCCGTAAGCATCCCGGGATATCAATGATATTGATGGATATTAAAATGCCATTAATGAATGGATTGGAGGCCACACGGGAAATCAGATCCTTCAGGAAAGATATTCCGATTATTGCTATATCGGCCCATGCAATGACAGGTGATGAAAAGAAAGCCCTGGATGCAGGTTGCAACGGTTTCATTGCCAAGCCTACAAGCGGTGCTGAATTACTGGAAGGTCTTAAAAGCTATGGAATATTTGGTTAATTCCCATAATATAAACTACCTCGCGGCAAGCGGCAGGGAACTAAGCCCTAAAAGAGATAAGAATAGTCTTTACAAAACAGCCATTTTACCTCCATTTACTAAGTTTTCGCATACAACTACTTATTATAGCTGGTGAAGCTTCAGAATCGACTTAACTTTGTAAAAAAAAATTCATGAAAACTTTATTCCGTTATATAAACAGATATTGGTCAAATGCACTGATCATTTGTTTTATGCTTGTTATCATTGTTTTAAGCGGGTGCCGAAAACAGGATACCAACTCCGGTTCTTCCGGTGGAAATACGCTTGACCAACTGGTCATTTCATCAAATTTCAGCTGGGCAACAACGCATGATGTAAGCATTTCAATAACTGCCAAAGACAATCTGGATGCTCCCATTGAAGGCGTGAGAGTTACCCTCTACACAGCCAATCCTGATTCAGGGGGTATTTACCTTGTAAGCGGTATCACAGGTACTAACGGGATGTGGAATTCAACAGCCTCCCTTCCAACCTCAATGACCAAAGTAACCGTATTCAATAATTTTCTTGGCCTGATACGCCAGATGGAATTACCAGTCACTGCGAACAGCGTCACAGGACAGTTCGGAGGAAAGTCACCAGCGCCTGTTAAATCAGGGTCTTCAGGCATAGGAGGAGAAATTAAGAGCCCGAACTCCACTAAATGGGTTTATATGAGCGGTTATGACTCACAAGGAGTCCCCAAAAACCTGATGCCGGTTAATGACCCTGTTGACCAGGTACTAATGCATGATATTAATACAGCTCTCCCGGAATATAGAAATGAACTGGCGTACCACCCTGAATGGTTCTCAGGCAACCCGCCAAACAATATTGACGTCCTTACCCAGAGCGATGTGTACATCACCTATATTACAGAAGGCGCAGGCTGGATGAATTCACTTGGATATTTTACATTTAACACCAACCAGCCTCCTGCTTCTCCTGCAGCAATAGATACCATACACATAATATTCCCGAATGTAAGCAATTCGGGTAGCGGTGGCGGCCTTAATCCCGGGAATAAAATTTACCTGGGGAAATTCCAGGCTGGCAAATCAATTGGTTTCGCCCTTGTTCCTTCTGGCTGGAACGGCAACCAGACCTATATAGGCGCAAACACAAATGTTTGGTACTCCATCTATTCCTTCAATACTATTGATCCTGCCTTGATGAAACATATGTTCTTTTTCAGAGACCCGTCTCGCCAGCAGATACTTTTCTCCCTGGAAGATCAGGGCAAATACCAGGGTTCTGACATTGATTGCAATGACAACATCTTTTATTTAACCATCAACCCGTCAATCCAGGGGGTTAACACAACAAATATGCCAGTGATGGCAACAACAGTAGTTGATGCAGACCATGACGGGGTCCCGGATGTTTCTGATGATTATCCTAACGATCCAACCAAGGCGTTTAACAATTTCACACCTTCAAAAACAGGATACAGTTCCATGGCATTTGAAGACTTATGGCCGGCAAAAGGAGATTATGATTTTAATGATGTAGTGGTATCATATCGTTTTAACCAGATCACCAATGCACAAAACCTGGTGGTTGAGGTGGATGCGAAAATTATCCCCGAAGCCTCGGGTGCAGGACTTCATAATGGCTTTGCTTTCCAGCTGCCATTTACACCTGATAAGGTCCAGTCGGTAACAGGAAGCAGTCTGCATCACGGATATATTACCTTGTCTTCCAATAATACCGAAGCGGGGCAATCCAAAGCAGTGGCCGTTGTATTTGATGATGCGTTCGATCATTTGCCAATGCCGGGCCAGGGTCTCGGCACAAACACCACCTTAGGTGCGCCTTACGTTACACCAGATACCCTTAACATGGTCATATCCTTGTCCACACCGCTTACATTAAGCCAGGCAGGCCTTCCTCCGTTCAACTCCTTTATTATTGTGAACGGAAACCGTAACAGGGAGGTTCATCTTCCCGACCAGCCGCCTACCGATAAAGTCAATGGCTCAGATTTCGGAACTTCTGATGACAACAGTATCCCGGCCCAGAACCGCTACTATAAAACGGTCAACAATCTTCCCTGGGCGTTGAATATTACAGGAAAATTCAGTTATCCCATTGAAACAGCTGCTATCAATACAGCATATCTCAAATTTGTCGATTGGGCTCAAAGCTCCGGTGCCTCGTATCCCGACTGGTATATGAATAACACGGGATATCGCCAGCCGGCATTCATATACACCCATTTACATTAAATGAAATCCTGCCGGGATTACTACATTAACAGAAATTCCTGACACATTTGTTTAATTTTAAAACGCGCACAATCACCCGATTGAGCGCTTTTTTTTATATTTCAGGCATAACATTGGTTTAATTTCCTAATTTTATCCTGTGAGTATAATGTCCTTCTTCAAGGAAGGGCAAGGCACATCTTACTACAAGTGCTAAAGGGAATTAAACCGTGAAAATCACTGATCTAATCAGGCTTTTCCTGATGCTGGCTTTAACAGCACCTGTTCTGCAGATTTACCCGCAATGCATTGTGGCCGACAGTGTAACACCTGTCTGCCAGGGATCTTCAGCAATACTGAACGCTTATCTTCAGCCGGGCTGTATGAACGGGACCGACAGTTATTCATTCCAGCAGTTTCCTTTCAATCCCTATCCCCTGGTCAAAGACACGGCAGTCGATCCCGAGTTCAGGAACAATGCTGGCGTGCTTTCACCCGGGAACCACGACGATACCTGGGCAGGGCCCTATCCTATCGGGTTTGATTTCTGCTTTCTTAACAGTGTCTTTTCCGAATACTGGATAGGTTCAAACGGATGGATCACCTTTTCAAACCCGATCAACCAGGGCTGGACCATATTCACACCTTTCACTATTCCAACCGCCAATACTTCTGTTCCCAAGAATGCGATCTTCGCACCCTACCAGGACTGGAACCCCACCATCGGAGCAGGAGGGCCTAACCGTTCCAAAGTGTACCGTCATATCATATCCGACCCTCCGAGCAACAGTAAACTGGTGGTATACTGGGATAGTTGTGCATTATATGGTTGTTCGACAGCCATTGGCACTTTTCAGATCGTATTAAATCAATCGGATTATTCTGTCGAAAACAACATCACCAATAAACCTGCCTGTAACTCCTGGCAAAGTAATAATGCAACCCAGGGGGTTCATAATTCCAACGGTACCATTGCATTTATTGCCTTCAGCAGGAATGCCACCTCCTGGACTACATCCAACGAAAGCACCAGGTTCGTCCCCAATGGAATTACCTGGTATAAGGACAGCGTCACGGGTGCCATAGCAGGCTACGGACCAACGATCACAGTAAGCCCCCTGTACACAACAAAGTACTATGCTGTAATTGCCACCTGTACCGGCGACATTCAGAGCACCTGGGTCGTTGTTCATGTGAAACCCGTACCAACTCTGAGCGGCCCGGCAACTGCCTGCTTCAATTCGATCCAGAAATACACCACTGAACCTGCGATGACAAATTACATCTGGACTTTTACCGGCGGCATACCCGCCGGGGGGGGCACATCAACATCCGACAGTATACTGGTGCAATGGAATACTTTTGCAGGTCCCCATAATGTAAGTATTAAATATACAGACCCTGTTTCGGGCTGCTCATCAATAATTGCCGTAGTAAAATCGGTCAGCCTGATTGCCCTGCCCGTACCCACCATTACTTCAGGCATCACTCCCGTATGCCCCGGTGACACCGGGAACCTCTACACTACCCAGGCCGGGAAGCTCAATTACG
>JBAXBP010000101.1:0-11929 GCA_037141915.1 Bacteroidota bacterium
CTCAAAATACTCCGATATTGATGTTGACAGGATAGAGCAAAGCCTGAATCTCGACATACAATACGGCAGCTGCAGTGTTAAAAGCATGGGGCCTGATTTTACGAGCATCAGTATAAATAATAAGTATGCCGATGTAGATATCCGTCTCCCCGAAACAGCTGTTTACAATCTCGACGCCGCCGTGAAATACTGTGAGCTTCGTTTCGCAGATGGGAATACGGCCCTGAATTACCGCTCTGTCAGCCCAACCTCATCGGAATACCGGGGAGTTGTGGGCAGCAGGGATGCCAAACCCAAAGCCACGGTTACGGTGAGGAGTGATTATGGTAGCGTGTCCTTAAAATAGCGAAAAGCGAAATGGCTAAAAAGTGAAAAGTGAAAAGCGAAATTTGTAACCAAATAGAAAAAATATCATCAAATAGTAATCCTATCCAAAAAATCAACGTATGAAAGCAAGAAAGTTAATTACACTGACTATGATCATGCTGCTGTTCGCCGGTCTTTCGGTGATAGCCGCAGCCTGCGATATAGTTAACGGCGTTAGTGGTGACGGCAAAGTAACAAAGGAAACCAGGGTGGTTAGTTCCTTCGACGGAATAGACGTTTCAGGCGCATTTAATGTTTACCTGAGGCAGGGGAGTGTTGAGGAAGTAATAGTTGAAGCCGATGAAAACCTTCAGACTATCATCCGCACTGAAGTTCACGGATCCACCCTTGTGATCGACACGAAAAAGCCAATAAATCATCCGACTTCATTAAAAGTCTACATCACCTGCAAAGACCTGAAAAAGGCTGAGGTCAGCGGGGCTGTTGACATTTTTGCCGAAAACAAGCTTAACTTTAACGATTTCACCTTGCATACCAGCGGAGCTTCGGATATCAGGCTGGAGCTTGCCTCTCAAAAACTTAACCTGGACTGCAGCGGGGCTAGCAAACTCAGGCTTTCCGGGACTGCAACAGACGTCAAGGCCGACTTGTCGGGGGCCTGTGATATTTATGGCTTTGACCTCATCTGTGACAATTTTACAGTTGATATGAGTGGTGCCGGCAAAGCCCAGATCCATGTCAACAAAAAGATTGACGCCGAGATCTCAGGTGCAGGCAGCATACGCTATAAGGGCAATCCGGTATCTATTAACCAGAGCGTTTCAGGCGCAGGGTCCATAAAGCACGAGGACTAAATAAATAGCGAAATGGCGAAATAGCGAAATGACGAAATTTTATTTTCGCCTTTCGCTTTTTATTTCAGGGTTCTATCCAGCGTACTGCGTTGGTGCCTCCATGCTCGTTATTTTCCCAGAGTTCATTACCGGGATCGGTGATCCACTTTCCATCGAGTATGAATTTGTACTCATAGTTCCCGGCGGCTCGCATATTTACACTGCCGCTTTGCTTCGCCGGACGGCGCGTAAATCATTCACCGATCATTTTTAGAAATTCCTCTTCAGAGATAATTGCAAGTCCCAATGATTCTGCTTTGCGGCGCTTTTCGGGGCCCATGTTTTGACCTGCAAGCAAATAGGAGGTTCTTGCAGAAACAGAGGATACATTTTTCCCTCCATGATCTTCAACCGCCTGTTTGATCTCGTCTCGTGAAAACTTTTCAAAGACTCCGCTTACGACAAAGGTCTTCCCCTCCAGTTTATTGCTTTTCCTGGCAGTTTGCGTTACTGTAAGGGCCATCTGAACGCCATGGCTTTTCAGGCTTTCCACGAGCTTTATACTTGAGGGTGTCTGAAGCCAGGTGGCGAGGCTCTGCGCTATCTTATCGCCAATTTCTTCCACGTCGGTCAGTTCTGCGGGCTCTGCCATCCGCAGGGAATCAAAAGAAGCAAAATGACGGGCCAGTTTTTTCGCCACAGTTTCACCTACATACCTTATTCCGAGGGCATAAAGGACCCTGTCGAATGAAACTTTTTTGGATGCTTCAATGCCTTTAAGAATGTTTTCGACTGTTTTCTCCCGAAACTTCACCAGCCTGTCCTTCTTATCGCCTTCTCCCTTGTACAGTTTTTCAAGTCCGATCAGCTGCCCGAAACTGAGCTCATACAGGTCGGCAGGGGAGTTCACCAGGCCTTTATCGAATAGGAGCTCTATTTTTCCTTCGCCCAGGCTGTCGATATTCATTGCCCTCCGGCTGATGAAATGTTCAAGTTTTCCTTTGATCTGGGGAGGACAAAGGGTTTCGTTGGGGCAGAACCAGGCGGCTTCGCCTTCACGCCTTACCAGGGCTGTCATGCATTCGGGGCAAAGTGCGGGAAACTCAAGGGGACTTGAGCCCTCTGGCCTTTGCGAGAGATCGATACCCGTGATCTTGGGAATGATTTCACCTCCTTTTTCAACAAAAACAGTATCGCCGTAACGGATATCAAGGGCGGCAATGATGTCGGCATTATGCAGGGTGGCCCTTTTGACTATTGTGCCTGCAAGAGGCACGGGCTGCAGGTTTGCAACGGGAGTGACAGTCCCTGTCCTTCCCACCTGGAAATCGACCGAGAGCAGGCGGGTTGATGCTTCTTCAGATTTGAATTTATAAGCTATGGCCCAGCGGGGAGATTTAGCTGTATAGCCAAGCTGTTCCTGTTTTGACAGTGAATTCACCTTGATCACTACCCCGTCAATATCGAAAGGCAGTTCCCTGCGCCCCTCATCCCAGGTATTGATATAATCGAAAATATCATCGATGTTCCTGCATTTTACGACGTAGTCTGAGATCCTGAAACCCCAGCTGCGAGAAGCCTGCAGGGATTCGTAATGGGTTGTGAACGGCAGGTTTTCACCCTGGAGGTAATACAGGAAACAGTCAAGCTTCCGTTTTGCCACTTCTGCGGAATCCATCATTTTCAGGCTTCCCGAAGCGGCATTCCTGGGATTGGCAAAAGGTTCTTCGCCTTCTTCTTCCTTTAAGCTGTTAAGAGCTTTGAAACTTGAATGGGGCAAGATGATTTCACCCCTGATCTCAAATTCCGCGGGATAGCCTTCACCCTGGAGTCTCAGGGGGATGCTCCTGATCGTCTTTACATTGGCCGTCACATCGTCACCCTGAATGCCATCGCCCCGGGTCACTGCCTGCACAAGGAGCCCGTCCCTGTATGTAAGTCCTATCGCAACACCGTCGAACTTGAGCTCGGAAACGTATTCGATATCTTCCCCTATAAGCTTGTGTATCCTTTCTTCGAAATCCTTTACATCCTGCTCCGAGTAAGTGTTTCCGAGAGAGAGCATTGGGTAGCGGTGAACCACCGGTTTAAACTCCTTTGTAATTGTACCACCGACATGCAGAGTGGGGGAGTCGGGGAAACGGAACTCGGGAAATTCAGTTTCAAGCCTGCCCAGTTCCTCCAGTTTTCTGTCGAACTGCTGATCAGAGATGAGGGGACGCGACAGCACATAATAATGGTAGTTGTGCCTGCGGATCTCTTCAGCGAGCTCTTCAATCCTCTGTTGTACCTGCTCACGGTCCATGTTCATCTCAATTTCAGAAATCCGAACCTGATTTTCAAAACAGAAAGAAAATATCGGAAAAATTCTGATTTCAGATTGGTCTTTGACAAGCCCCCGAGCCTGTCCTCATACATTACAGGGATCTCGATGATAGGGTGCCTGAGGCGTTGCATTCCATAAAGGAAGCGGATATAATAATCCCCGTAGCCGCAGAATATCTTTTCGAGCGAGAGCCCTTTCAGGACTTCCCGCCTGAAACAGAAATAACCGCTCAGGTTGTCGGTTGTCTGCATTTTAAGGGTGTAGTGTACAAATTTGTTAAACAGCTTGCTCCCTAAATACCGGTACCGGGACGTTTCCATTCCTCCCCCGATGACATATCGTGAACAGGAGGCGATTTCAAAATAATCGGTGATCGCTACAAGAAGAGGGATCAGTTTAGGCGGATGATTGAAATCGGTGTCCATCACTATGACCTTTTCACCTGTTGAATTAATGATGCCGTAAAGGATTGCGGTGGCCAGGCCTTTTTCGTTTTCCCTGAGCAGAACTTTCACTCTCGGGTTCCCTTCCCATTTGTTTGTTGCTTCGGCGAAAGTACCGTCGGGACTGTTGTCGTCAACAACAATGATCTCAAAAGTATATGGATGCAATTCGAGCAGCTCATAAATTTCCGAGATCAATGCATTGATTGATTCCCGTTCATTATAGGTGGGAAGAATGATGCTCAGGTTCATGCAGTTTGTTTTTCGTAGGCTCTGATCAGGCAGGCTGCAATATAATCAATCTTTTCCTCTTCCAGCCCGACATAAGTAGGCAGGCTGATGCCTTCCCCCGCAATGTTTACACTGTTGCGGCAGTCTCCGTAAATGTATTTCGGATCCTCATAAAACTGCATAAAATGAATGGGATAAAACACCGGCCGGCTGTCGATATTTTCACGGCTCAGCTCCTGTATCACCGCATCGCGCTTTTCCTGATCCAGCCCCTTCAACCTTACCGTCACGAGCCAGTTCACATGCCGGTTGCCATTAGTTTCCTGGAAAACAATTCCCTCGCATGACGAAAGCCTCTGTTTATAATGACTGCGGATGGCATCCCTCGATGCGAGAAGCGTATCAAGCTGTTCAAGCTGGGCCAGGCCGACAGCCGCCTGCATATTAGTCATGCGGTAATTGAACCCCAGCTGGTCGTACCAGTACTTCTTTTTCCGGTTCATCCCGTGGTCACGCAGTATCCTCATTTTTTCGGCAAGTGCGTCATCGCTGGTGATGCACATTCCTCCTTCGCCCGTGGTTAGTATCTTGTTGCCGAAAAAGCTGAAACAGCTTATATGCCCGAAGGTTCCGACTTTTCGGTTCCCGGCAAGTGCGCCTGTTGCCTCGGCACAATCTTCGATGATAAAAAGATTATGTTCGCCGGCAAGCTGCATAATTTCAGTCATCTTTGCCGGGTTGCCGTACAGATGAACGGGAATAACCGCTTTTGTTGACGGCCTGATGGCAGCTGAAATAAATTCAGGACTTATATTCCAGTCATTGATATTTACGTCCGTCAGGACAGGAAGGGCGTTGCAATACCTCACAACATTCGCTGTGGCAATAAAGGTCAGGTCCGGTACAATTACTTCATCCCCCGTTTGAATGCCGGCCGCCGAAAGAGCAAGATGCAGGGCAATGGTCCCGTTATGTGTGGCAATGGCATGCTTTACCCCGTGGTATGCAGCAAAATCCTTCTCGAACCTGTCGATATAAGGGCCTATAGAACTAATCCATCCCGATTCCAATGCATCCAGAACATACTTTTTCTCATTTCCAAGGAAAGAGGGTTTTGCGATCGGTATCTTTTCTTCAAACATGCTTCAGCCCTCCTCAATTATTTTTTTACAGGAATGAATTCTGTATTCCTGTATATATACACTGCTTTATTCCTGTTGATAGGATTGAGCCTGTGCATCAGCCTGTCGATAAATCCAGGCTCTATGGTAGTCTCATATACCAGGAAGGGCAGGTAGTACCTGGCTTTTATAACCATAGGACTGATTGCCTTATCTCCTGTAAAAAGCACAAACCTTGGTGCCGATTCATTGCCTTTTTTAAGTGAGTAGATAAGTATGCTGTCGAGGCTGCGGTCACCGTTCCTTTCGTTGAACATCACCGGCCATTGCCCGAGATAGAATTTAGGAAACATTTCGGGGTTATTCTCAGCATCAATAACAGTCATGTACTTAATGTCAGGATATTTCGAAAGGTAAGTCATGCTTTCAGCCATTGGTCTTTTGGAATAGGTGAAAGTGAAAACCAGGAGTACTATAGTGTTCAGCACCCAGAAAAACATCCAGCAGTTACGTAAAAGTGAAGGACGCCTGGCCCAGTACGAAGATTTTTCAGTGAATTCGGTCCATCCGATGCTTCCTATGATAATGAATAAAGGTATCATGGGAATGATGAAACGTTCCTGCTTATTCGGCACCCAGGAGTGGAAAGCAAAGAACAGCAGAACCGGTAGGAGGATCATGAAATACTGCTTCCATTTACGGATAAAGCCCCAGAACAGGAAAATGCTTACCGGCGGGATCAGCATTCCGCCGAGAACAAGAAAATAATCATACCATGGCAGGGTGATATAATCATTGCGTTCGATAAAACAGCCAAGGGTATAGTTGTATATTTCGGTAAATGGCTTACCCCAAATTATCATGTCAATACCACCTTCGATCAGGGCAAATGTCAATAAAGACCCTGCAGCAAGCGAGAAAAGGGGTTTGAATTTTCCGCTGAAAAGCAGCCAGATACCCAGGCCCAGGGGGAAAAATACGGTCTGAAGACGAATGTCGGTAGCCAGTCCAAGGAACAGCCCTGCAATAAACCAGCTAAGCAGAGGTTTATTCTTGCTCCCCGGCCTGAATATAAACCAGAAACCCAGGATCACAAATGGAACGCAAACCATTTCAACAAGGTTCCTTACGCTCATCCATGGCATGAACCAGAACACTGCCAGCAGCAGGCCTGCAAGCCTGGCTGGTTTTTTGCCTCCAAGTGTCTCGGTTATCCTGTATCCGAAATATACCGTGATAAGTGACCATGCGGCCAGGATAATCCTGATAATGAACATTTTCACCTGCGGATTGGCGATGTGGAGAAATTTCATCACATAAAGGATGATGAAATTGATGGCGGGATAGAAGAGGTTATGCCCTGTGGGGCCGGTATTGCCAGGGGTCCAGGGCAGCCAGTTGTTGTAATCATGACCGTCGACCCATGACTGTGCCGACTCGATGACGAGATAATGGTCATCGAACATTCCCCAGCCTTTTGCAAAGACCGATGCCAGCAACCGGAAGAGGATTGCCAGAACCATGATCAGCTGCAAGGGCCGGTCATCCCAGTATTTGCGCAGCTGCATCCTGTCCTTTCCTACGCCAGTTGGATCCACTCATAATAGTAATACCCAAGATCGATGGGGTTGATGCACATGACAGGGATCTGGGCCTCGTTGAACATCAGTTTCTCGTCCCAGGACGACATGCTGAAGCCTGGTACATCTATATTGGGCCTGGTCATGATCATAATCATGTCGGCATGATTCGAGGCTGCATACGAAAGCAGCTGTTTTGCAAAATCCCCTTTGGGCTCGGCATAGGTGATCCCGTGATTGATATTTTTCTCGTTAAAAGCATCGGAGATTTGCCTTGAGATAATCTTAAGGCGGCTGTTCAGCCCGTTGTCGGCTTCAACAGCCTGAAAGATATGGATCTTTGACTTGAAGAGGGTGGCGATCATCTTAACCCACTCTACAGTCTGCCTTGCTTCAAGATCATTGGAAACCGGAAGAATGATATTTTCATACCCCTGTTTAAACGATCTTTTCTGGACGACGATCACCGGGACAGGAGATTCTGATACAACACGCAGGGCATAACTGCCGAACACATGCTGCAGGCCTTTCTTACCATGAGTTCCGAGGATCATCATATTGGCTTTGATCCTTTTGGCAACGTCATTGATGGTAGAAAAGATGCTGCCTTCTTCGGCAATGGTATCCACAACGATATCATATTTCTTCTCATAGTAGGACTTGTACTCCTTGAGTCGTTTCTCGACATAATCGGTTCCCACATTTTTCTTTTTCAGGGCCGATTTGGTCTCGTTGTTGATGACATGCAGGATGACCGCCTTGTACTTGAGGAAGCGGGCCATATGGATGCCATGGATGACTGCATTCCCGCATACTTCTGAAAAATCAGTGGGGATCAGGATGATGTTGTCGTACTTTGTTTCTTTTACTTTTTTTGTTGCCATAATGATGTGATTTCAAAGAGGTTATCTGATTTTTTCTTGTTCCTTAAAACTGATGCTGATTTTGTGAAATACTTGTGTTCGCCCAGGAACCTTATCTGTATATCGAGCCATTCACTGAGGTTTGTTTTCCTTATCCCGCAAACGTTCCATTCATTCTGCAGTTCAAAGGAATGAATGAAAAAATCTTCCCTTCCCAGGTAATCCAGGTCGGCATCGCAGATGATCTGTTCATTCAAAGTTGAGGCTTTCTGTGGAAGGCGTGTGACCATGATCAGGCTGTTGATCATGTTTATTTCCTTGCCTGAAAATCCAAACCGGGGAAGGTGAGTCGATGCGAGTTCAATCGAAGCGGCTTCATGGTCCTTGTAGGTGAGCAGCATTCCAGAATCATGGTAAAGTGCTGCAATTTCAATGAGGCATGATTCTTCATGGCTTATCCCTTCCATTTCAATCAGGCGCAGGGAGGCCTGGTGCACGTCAAGGGTGTGCCCTATACAGTGGTAGGTGTAAGCTGGATTGAGTTCCTTCTCCAGTTTTTCAATAATATAATCTTTTGCTCCCACGAAATCCATATTCATTCATCAGGACTATGAAGTGTAAAAATAACAAAAAAGGAAAATGAAATGGCAGGGAGATCAGAAATTCTTTAAAAGGCCAATGGTTTCTTCGGGATGAGGTGCACTGAAGATGGTATTCCCTGCAACCAGGACGTCAGCTCCTTCTTTGACAAGGAGAGGTGCATTTACAAGGTCAACCCCCCCGTCAATCTCTATGATGGCGGCAGAATTCTTTTTCAGGATGAGTTCCTTAAGTTCCCTAACCTTGTTATAAGTGTTCGCGATGAATTTTTGTCCGCCGAAGCCGGGGTTCACGCTCATCAGCAGCACCATGTCGGTATCACTGATGATATCATAGAGGAAGCTTACGGGTGAATGGGGGTTCAGAACGACGCCGGCTTTTGCGCCTGTATTTTTGATCAGGTAAACCGAGCGGTGCAGGTGAAGGCAGGCTTCGGCATGAACACTGATAATATCGGCACCGGCTTTCCTGAACCTTTCGGCGAAACGATCAGGATCTATGATCATCAGGTGAACGTCGAGAGGCTTGGTGGCTGCCTGTTTGATCTTTTCGATGACAGGAAGCCCAAAGGAAATATTGGGAACGAAAACCCCGTCCATTACATCCAGGTGGAACCAGTCGGCCTGGCTGCGGTTCACCATCTCAATGTCTTTCTCAAGGTTGAGGAAGTTGGCAGAGAGGAGGGATGGAGCGACCAGGTGGGTCATATACTTGGTATATAAAAATAAAGAATACTCGAATAATCGAATAACGAATAAAGAATTATGAATTTAAGGCGATTTGATCATTCTGAATTCAAAATTCGAGTATTCGATTATTCGAGTATTCAACTGCGATAAACGATTCATCATTTACCCTAGATAGGTTTTCAGTATCTTACTCCGCGATGTATGTTTCAGTCTTCGGATGGCTTTTTCCTTGATCTGGCGCACTCGTTCGCGGGTGAGGTCGAAACGTTCACCTATCTCTTCCAGTGTCATGGGGTGGCTGCCGTTGAGACCAAAATATAGCCTGATCACATCAGCTTCTCTCTGGGTTAGTGTTGAAACGGCACGCTCGATTTCCTTTTTCAGGCTCTCGTAAAGGAGCCCGTTATCGGGGGTTGTGTTTTCCTCGCCTTTCAGGACATCATACATGGTATTGTCTTCGTCCTGGATCAGGGGGGCATCCATGGATACATGGCGGCCCGAGTTTCTGAGCGATTCCTTGACCTCATTTTCGGAAATCTCGAGGAGATGAGCGATCTCATCCGAATTCGGTTCCCGCTCATACTGCTGTTCGAGCTGGGCGTAAGCCTTGTTGATTTTGTTGATGGAACCGATCTTGTTCAGCGGGAGGCGCACTATCCTCGATTGCTCGGCAAGAGCCTGGAGGATGGACTGCCTGATCCACCATACTGCATAGGAGATGAATTTAAAACCACGGGTCTCGTCAAAACGCTGGGCTGCCTTGATAAGGCCCAGGTTTCCCTCATTAATGAGGTCGGGCAGACTGAGTCCCTGGTTCTGGTATTGTTTCGACACGGAAACCACGAAACGCAGGTTGGCCTTGGTAAGCTTTTCCAATGCGGCCTGGTCGCCTTGCTTGATCCTTTGGGCAAGGGATACCTCTTCGTCGGCCGTAATAAGTTCAACTTTGCCGATTTCCTGGAGATACTTGTCCAATGACGCGGTTTCGCGGTTGGTGACCTGTTTCGTGATTTTCAGCTGCCTCATACGCGAAGTCCTTTAGTTAAACCTGTATTGGTCAATTTTACGAAAAGTTGGTCCTAAGGTTACAATTTAGTCATTTCTGGGATGTCTGTGCTCAGAACGGCTGTCGGGCCTGTCGGACCTGTGATCTGACCTGTGATCAGGTCTGGGGCCGCTCCGGCTGCTTTCCTTATGTTCAACGTATCCTTCAGGTTTGGGCAAAAGCACTTTACGGGAAAGTTTAAGTTTACCGGTCTTCGAGTCAACGTCGATAAGCTTTACTTCGACTTCATCGCCAACCTTCAGCGCATCTTCAACTTTTTCAAGGCGTTTCCACTCAATTTCAGAGATGTGGAGGAGGCCGTCCTGGTTCGGAAGTATCTCGATGAAAGCTCCGAAAGGCTGAATGTTCTTTACTTTACCCTTGTAGATCTCTCCAACTTCAGGAACTGCAACGATGCGTTTGATCTTGTCAAGCACGGCATCCCTTGCTGCGATGTTGTCGGCAACGATGTCGATAACTCCGAATTCGCCGACTTCTTCAATGACAATAGTTGTACCTGTTTCACGCTGCATCTCCTGGATGACTTTTCCGCCGGGTCCGATAATGGCTCCGATAAATTCACGCGGTATCTTAACCTGGGTGATACGGGGTACGAAAGGTTTATAATCGGCCCTGGGCTCGGAGATGGTCTTAGCCATTTCGCCGAGGATATGAAGCCTTCCGCGTTTAGCCTGTTCAAGAGCTTCTGTCAGGATGTCGTACGACAGTCCGTCGACCTTGATATCCATCTGGCAGGCGGTGATCCCGTTGGCAGTACCGCAGACCTTGAAATCCATGTCGCCAAGGTGGTCTTCGTCGCCGAGAATATCAGAAAGGACAGCATACTTTTTTGACTTGCTGTCGGTAATAAGTCCCATTGCTATACCCGAAACCGGTCTCCTGATCTTCACGCCTGCATCCATGAGTGCCAGAGTGCCGGCACATACAGTAGCCATGGAGGACGAACCGTTGGATTCAAGGATGTCAGAAACAATACGGATGGTGTAAAGGCTGTCGCTGTCGGTGGGGAGGATAGGTTTGAGGGCTCTCAGAGCCAGGTTGCCATGGCCTATTTCCCTTCTTCCGATACCGCGTATGGGTTTAACTTCCTTTGTTGCAAAAGGAGGGAAGTTGTAATGAAGCATAAAGTTGGTCTTGCCTTCAAGGACTGCACCGTCAATAACCTGCTCATCGAGCTTTGTGCCAAGGGTGACTGAGGTGAGCGACTGGGTTTCTCCTCTTGTGAAGACTGCCGAGCCGTGGGCTGCAGGCAGGTAATCCACAGAGGTCCATATATTGCGGATCTGGTCAAGTTTGCGGCCGTCAACACGTACACGTGTATCCAGCGTTGCATTCCTGATTGCTTCCTTCTCAATCGAATGATAGTAGCGGCCTGTCATAGGAGCATACTTTGCCTTTTCTTCATCAGTCAGGGCGGAAACGAATTCTGCCTTAACTGTTTCAAGGATGTTCTTGCGCTCGTGCTTGTCGGAAATACCCTTTGCTGCCATAGCGTAGATTTTGTCATAGCAGGCGGCATGCATCTTTTCCTTGTATTCTGCATCATTAACTTCGTGGCAGTATACACGCTTAACTTTGGAAGATTCTATCTGGGAAGCAAGGTCGATCTGTGCCTGGCATTGTACTTTAATTGCTTCGTGGGCAAAACGGAGGGCTTCGACCATGTCGGCTTCAGAGACTTCTTTCATCTCGCCTTCAACCATCATGATGTTGTCGATGGAAGCACCGACCATCATGTCGATATCGGCATTGGCAAGCTCTGAAATGTCCGAGTTAATTGTAAACTGGCCATTGATCCTGGCAACGCGGACTTCCGAGATGGGGCCAAGGACAGGAATGTCACTGACTGC
>JBAXBP010000102.1:0-11890 GCA_037141915.1 Bacteroidota bacterium
TTTTTAAAAAGCTTGTCCGGTCAAATCCCGACTTTGCAGAAAGTTTCATAAAAAGACTATCCATGCAGACCTTGTTTAATTTTGAACAGGTGATCAGCCTAACCCAGAAACAAATGCATGGACGCATTGCTGACGCCTTATTTTACCTCTCTGAAAAAATATATTGTGCAAACCCTTTTAACATGACAATTTCACGACAGGACCTTGCTGACCTTTCGGGAATGTCTAAGGAAAGTGCGATCAGGATACTCAAAGAATTCAAGGAGGAAGGAATACTTTCGGTCGACGGAAATCTCTTTGACATCCTCAATATCAAGCATCTTAAGCAGATCAGCGAAACCGGCTGATACGGATCAACCCTGGTCCGATGATATCTACCTATGTAATCATTGATCTATATCAATAAAGAATTGATGGATATCAGTTCTTTTTGAAACAAATCTCACTGGTCTGTTAAATTTCTAACAACATTAATCAATATTTTTGTCGTGCAAGATTATTGCACCATTGTCTGCTATATACAAATGCATTTATTAACAAAAACTGAAAGAATATGAAAAGATTACTCATGTTAGTTTTATCGGGGATCATGGTTATGGCGGTTTCCGGTCTTATTTTTATCGGATGTACCAAGGAAGGTCCCCAGGGTCCCGCTGGTGCAAACGGAACAAACGGTAAGGATGCCAATGCAACCTGCACCAATTGCCATAATTTCAGTGACACTGTCATTGTAAAGATTTTCCAGTATGATGCTTCAAAGCATGCTTCTGCAAGCACTATTATTGAAGCTGCCCGTGGTGGTTGTTCCGGCTGCCACAGCCACGAAGGTTTTCTTGAAAAACTCCAAACTCATTCAACTGTGACCCAGGCATACAATGATGCTGCTCCTATCAACTGCCGCACATGCCATACCATTCATGCCACTTATACACCGGCTGACTGGGCTTTAAGGGATGTTACTCCTGTTCATCCTTACATTGACACCACTTCTTCCATTGACTTAACGGTGCAGTTAGCAGGTGGTACCGACGGTACATCAAACCTTTGCGGCAAATGCCACCAGGCAAGGAAAACCAGCCCCTGGGTTACCAATCCCAAAGGAACCGATTCACTTACAGTTACCAGCAACCGCTGGGGACCGCACCACGGACCTCAGTTCCTTATGCTTGCCGGTAAGGGCGCTTTCGAAATGGGCGCAGCTGCTTTCCGCAGCACCAACCATAAAGGTAATGCTAGCTGCAGGAACTGCCATATGGGACCTGCCCAGGGCGAAGCTGTAGGCGGCCACACCCTTACGATGAGCAGTACTGAAACCGGTGACAACGTTGCAGTTTGCAAACCTTGTCATTCGGCTATCGGAACAACTTTCGATTATAATGGAGCTCAGACCACTACCTATAACAAATACAAGACGTTAATGACCCTTCTCGGGAATAAAAACATTATCGACACTGTTGCAACTTCAAGCACCTATTTGCTCCTTAAAGGCGTGAGTGCAAGCAAACCCAAAAAATTCACCCAGATCCAGTTGTCTGTAATATGGAACTTCAATCTGGTTTCTGCTGACCGCAGTATGGGTATCCATAATTACGCATATTTAAACGATATGCTTGACGCCGGTATTGCTTATATGAATTCTTTACCGTAGTCCTTGCATGAATTACCAGAAAAGGCTTCAGGATAAGCAATCCTGAAGCCTTTTTTCGTAAAATTTTAAGATTGAAAAATTAAAATCAGTAACCACAAACATTAAAAAATGAAAAAGCTAATTAACCTTTTTTCCGTTCTTATGGTGCTCGCCGTTTTAGTGTCCTGTGAATATGCCAAGATCTATCCGGATGTTCCTTCACCAAGCACACCAGTAAGCTATGCGACAGACATTCAGCCGATATTATCAGGTTGCACCTGTCATGTACCCGGTGGACCCGCTCCTGATCTCAAAGCCGGATCATCGTATAAAAGCCTGATGGACAACAATCTGGTTATTGCCGGGGATGCTGCCTCAAGCATACTCTACCAGAAAGTTTCTACCGGTAGTATGTCGGGTTACTGCAATTCGACCGATGCAGGTAAGATCAAAAACTGGATCAACCAGGGTGCATTAAATAATTAAGTATTAACATGAATAAAAACATAGCTATGACACTTAAAAAGATTACTCTCAGTATATTATTCTTTTTCTCAGGTCTGGTTTTGGCTTTCGCACAGGAAGCGACTGATTCGGTAGCTGCTCCAACAAAAAAGCCCCTTGAAAAGAAACCCTTTGAGAGCGGAATTTTTGTCGATTACCAGACTGTGGAAGTACCCACTGCAAAAACCCTGGAATTCAACCTGGAGCATCGCTTCGGTACCATACAGCACAAATGGACGGATATCTGGGGCCTGTGGGGAGCTTCCAACATCCGACTGGGACTGAACTTCACCCCCGTCAAGAATCTTATGATCGGACTTGGTACCACTAAAAATCATATGGTACAGGATCTGCAGGTTAAGTACACTTTCCTGCACCAGCGTAAAGGCGGAGCCCCTCTGACCATTGGTTACTATGGCAACCTCGCACTGGATGCATCTGACCGTAAAGTTTTCGGCCTTGATTATAAATTCACCGACAGGTTTTCATGGTACCATGAATTCATGTTTGCCCGCCGTTTCTGTAAAATGTTCTCTATGCAGATCGGTCTTGCTTACTCTCATTTCAATAAAACCGACACGAGCAAAATGAGTGACGTTGCTTCCATTTCGGTTCTTGGCCGCCTTAAAGTCAGTCCGCAGTCATCCATCATGATCGCTTTCGAACAGCCTATCATCATGAATTATGATCCTGCTTTCGTTGTAAGATATCCAAACCATTGGATGACTGTGCAAAGTTCAAGCATGCAGACCTGCCAGAACGTGTCAATCGGCTGGGAAATTTCAACATCGACCCATACCTTCCAGATATTCATGGAGGCTGCAAACGGAATTGTACCCCAGTATACAACTGCAACAAACACAAACAATTTCTGGAATGGCTTTATCCTTTTCGGGTTCAACCTGACCCGCCTCTGGACATTCTAAATCAATCTGAAACCTTAAAACAAAAACTATTATGAAAACAACACAGAAAATTCTTACAGTTTTAATCACCATGGTGATTGCTGTATTTTTCATTGCAGGAAATTCTTATTCCCAGGCCAAGAAACCCTGGAACGTTCCTGACAAAGACAAGAATGCTAAAGCTGCTGCTAACCTCAAGGATGCAGGCGTTATCAGTAACGGTAAAGATCTTTGGGCAAAACATTGCAAATCATGCCACGGAAGTAAAGGTATCGGCGACGGGCCTAAGGCTGCTTCACTGAAAACCAACCCCGGAGACTTCACATCTGCTGCTTTCCAGGGACAGACCGACGGCGAACTTTTTTACGAAACAAGCAAAGGCCGCGATGAAATGCCTGCTTACGAGAAGAAGATTCCCGAAGCCGGTGAACGTTGGGCTTTGGTTGCCTATATGCGCACCCTTAAAAAGTAATCCAGGTGCTTTAAGTAATTATATAAATGGGTGTTTGCCAGGAATTACGGCAGACACCCATTTATTTTAATCCTGATAATTTTTACCAGTATTTAACTCATCATTGCTATGATCTACCGAGCAAATATCCGTCCTGCCTGGGTTGTATTGTTCCTGCTCCTGCTCTTTGCCGTCGCTTTTGCACTTGTTAAAGGCACTGACTCATCATCTTCAGGAAAAAAAGTCAAGCCGGTTGCAAAAAATAAAATCGTCAACCTTGAACAGTTCCCTGTCAATGAAAAATGCCTCAGGTGCCACGGGCAGTCAAAATACACCTTTGAAAATGCCGAATCGAAGAAAATAAGCTATAAAAGGATGTATTCCGAGCTTATCATTGACCGCAATGAATTTTATATTTCAAACCATAAAGGGTTTAAATGTACCGACTGCCATTCGGAAGACTACCTCACATTCCCCCACCCGGGAAATCTTCGCATGGAGGCAAAAGCCAATTGCATAGACTGTCACGGCGGTGATGAGAAATATGCCAAATTCCAGTTTGAAAAAATCGACTCGAATTTTATGACAAGTGTTCATTCCCAGAAGCACAGCGAGGAGTTTACCTGCTGGATGTGCCATAATCCGCATACTTACCGGATCAATGCGCGAACCAATGAAAATCTGCAGGAAACCGTGGCATACGATAATCTTATCTGCCTTAACTGCCATGGTGACGTAACTAAATATGAACTGCTCACAAACAAGCAGCAGCCTAATATCCTACAGAAACATGACTGGCTGCCGAACCAGGCAACACATTTCATCAATGTACGGTGCATTGAATGTCATGCCCGCAACAAGGACACCCTGCTCATAGCCCATGAAATCATGCCTAAAAACATGGCTGTTAAAAAATGTGAATCCTGCCACGCTAAAAACTCTATCCTTTACGCCTCCCTCTTCAAATACCAGGTGAAGGAAAACATTAAAAAGCAGGGATTGTTCAAAGGCTTGTTCCTGAGCGAAACATCCACTATCGGCCCGGATCAGAACAACACCCTGAATATCATAAGCATTGTCCTGTTCAGCCTTACAATACTCGCAATCCTGATTCATGCTGTTATTCGTATCCAAAAATCACACTGACCATGGAAAATCATAACGAACCTATATACCTGTACCCCGTTTGGATAAGATTGTGGCACGTTCTGAACGCAGTTTTGTGCCTGTTGCTGATCATAACAGGACTCAGTATCCAGTTTTCAAATCCCACCATTACCGTGAGATTCAATGTAGCTGTTGCCATTCATAATGTCGCAGGTGTTCTCCTGTCATTTAACTATATCCTCTTTTTTATCGGCAACCTCTTCACCAAAAACGGGGGATACTATGTGATCGAAGTCAAAGGTTTCTTTAAACGCCTGATGATACAGTTTCATCATTATACCATAGGCGTTTTTAAAAAGGAACCGGCTCCTTTTCCTGTTACAGCCGAATCAAAATTCAACCCTCTTCAGCAATTTTCTTATGTTGCGGTAATGTACACCATAATACCTCTGGCGATCATCTCGGGATTAGGCTTATTATATCCCGACTTGACAGTAAACGGACTGATCGGGATCAGCGGCCTGGATTACACTGACCTGCTGCATCTTTTCTGCGGTTTTATTATTACCATCTTCATGTGTGTTCACCTTTATTTCTGCACATTCGGAAAGACTGCTTTCAGTAATTTCAAAAGTATTTTCAACGGGTATCATTAATCCATAATTAATTTTCAGCTATCGTGGAAGAAGAACAGAACAATCAAAAAAATTCCAGGCGACAGTTCCTCAAAAAAGGATTGCTGGCTGGTGCCGGTGTTGCCGTTGGAGGCGGCCTTCTGAATGCATATTCTGAAAATCCCTCCGGCGAAAGCGGGGAAAAAGTTAAGGTCCTGACAACCAACGGCGAGATCATGGAAGTTGATAAAGCAAAACTCAAACTTCCGAGGGTGTCAATTGAAGAGGCTCACAAAGGCATTCCGGGAAAGAAGTTTGTAATGGTTATCGACCTGGGCAAATGCAAAAATGCGCGAAAGTGTGTCCAGGGATGCCAGAAGGCCCACCACCTTCCCAAAAGCCAGGAATTCATGAAAGTCTATCTTTTACAGGATTCCGAAAAAACCTCGCCATACTGGTTTCCAAAGCCCTGTTTTCACTGCGACAACCCCTTGTGCGTCAGCGTATGCCCGGTGGGTGCGACTTTCAAACGTAGCGATGGGATCGTCCTGATCGACAACAATCGTTGTATAGGATGCAAGTTCTGCATGACAGGCTGCCCTTACTCCACCAGAGTGTTTGCCTGGAAGCATTACCCTGAATACGATGAGGACAAAGAGCCTTATTCACCCGAAGCTTCCAGCCCGGCCAAGGAAGGAACTGTTTCAAAATGCGATTTCTGCCCCGATCTAATTCGTGTGGGCAAAGTTCCCTATTGCGTTTCATCATGTCCTATGGGAGTCATTTACTTTGGAGATGTGGATGAAGATACTGTGACCAACGGAACCGAAACCTTCAAATTCAGTGAATTGATCCGTGACCGTGCAGGATACCGTTATCTTGAAGTGCTCGGAACCAGGCCCTGCGTGTATTACCTGCCTCCTGTTGACCGGCAGTTCCCTGTCGACCGTGGATTCAATGATCTCGACGAGAGTGTCAAGAACCGATATATCAATACACCTTACGCAAAAAAACATAAGCTGTAGCCATGGAAAACAATGAAAAACAATTACTGAAGGAGTTTGCCCCTCAGATCGAAAGAACGGGGGTACAGGGTTATATCTGGATCCTTTTCCTGCTTTCTGTTATCGGATTGGGCTTATATGCGTTCATTCAGCAGGTGACCAAAGGTCATATCGTTACGGGTATGCGCGACAATGTTGTCTGGGGCATTTACATCGTGAATTTCATATTTTTCATGGGGGTCAGTTATGCGGGTGCTCTTATTTCAGGCACCCTTCACCTGTTCAGGACCGCATGGAGAAAACCTGTTATCAGGATGGCGGAATTCATCACCATAATTTCCCTTCTGATCGGACCTTGTTATATCCTTCTTTGCATCGGCCGCCTCGATAAACTGCATTACCTGGTATTGCACGGGCGTATCCAGTCGCCAATCACCTGGGACGTTATTGCAATTTCAACAGATATCTTCGGCTGCTTTATTTTCCTGTATTTGGCTGTACTCAGGGATCTTGCCAACATGAGGGATTTCGAAGAACTTCAGCTTCCGAGATGGAGAAAAAAACTGTATAAAGTGCTTGCATTGGGTTATACCGGCACTGAAGACCAGAAGAAACGCCTCGAAAGAGCGACAAACATAATGGCCACCATGGTTATCGCTATTGCAATTATAGTTTACTCAGTATTAGCCTGGATCTTCAGCGTTACCCTGCAGCCAGGATGGCACAGTACTATTTTCGGCCCTTATTTTGTTATTGCAGCGGTGTATTCAGGCAGCGCCGTGCTGATCATTTCAATGTGGTTTTTCAGGAAAGTCTACCACCTTGAACAATACATTACCAAGAAACATTTTGTTGCTGTGGGGATGATCATGCTTGTGCTTGCTGCATTTTTCGGGTATTTCACATTCAGCGACTACCTGACTAAATGGTATGGATCAGAGAAGAATGATGAACTTCTCATTCAACTGTTGTTCAAGGAATTCTACTGGCCCTTTATCATTTCGAACTATGTTGGCGTTCTGTTGCCCCTGCTGGTGGTCGGAATCGCAAAATTCCGCACAATAACCAACATCACTCTTACCGCTGTGGTGGTGATCATTGCCCTCTGGCTGAACCGGTATCTGATTGTTATCCCTACACTGCAATCACCTTACCTTCCCATACAGGACAGCCGCCCCGAATGGAGCATTTACCAGTCAACCTGGGTCGAATGGAGCCTGACGGCCGCCGGAGTTGCCATGTTCTGCCTTCTCTTTACCCTGGCCTCTAAATTCATTCCGATTGTCACTGTAGCCGGCAATACCCAGGAAGCTAAACCGGAAGACGTTTTAGTATAAATCATTTCATCCCCGAAACCATGAAAAAATATTTATACATAATCATTTCCCTTGCTGTACTGACAATACTCCTGTTTCCTTCGCTAACACGTGCGGAAGAAAAAAAGGACAGCAGCACAATACAGGAATCCCATCTGGCATTTTCCTATGTTTGCACTTCCAATGATTCGGTATGCCTGACTGCAAACCTTTACATTAAAAAAGAAAGTGATCCATTCGGGTTAAAGAATGCAACGATAGGATTTTTCTGTAAGGAGGACAATACATTGGTCCCGCTTGGAAATGCTGTTACCGACCAGGATGGGAATGCAGTTCTGATGGTTGTCATCTCAAAACTGCATCCCGGCAAAGACGGGATGATCACCTATGTGTCAAGGTTTGACGGAACCCCTAAATACACCTCTGTTTCTGAGAGTTTTACTGCAGAACCTGCAAAACTCAGGATCACTTTCAATGTTCAGGACTCGATCCGTTACCTGAATGTGACAGGCACACGGAAAGATGCGAAAGGACAGGAAGTTGCCCTTACAAAGGAAACTGTACTGCTATATGTACCCCGCCTGTTCAGCCTGCTTAAAATCGGAGAAGTCGCTCTCGATGAAGAGGGTAAGGCAAGCTTCGAATTCCCGAATGATATCGTAGGAGATACCCTTGGAAACCTCAAAATCATTGCCAAGATCGAGGAGAATGATAAATATGGTTTCGTGCAGGGAACCTCAAACATCAACTGGGGAGTCCCAAAACAATACTATAAAGCTGAGGTTCCTTCCAGGGAACTCTGGACCCCTATCGCACCCTTGTGGATGATCATCACCCTGATCATCATGCTTGCCGGTGTTTGGGCACATTATATGTATGCTGTATGGGAACTCTTTATGATCAAAGTGAACAATAAAAAAGATAACCCCACTATCTGAGTTTAACCTCTTTTTGTGTAGTTTTGGGCTAAATGAATACCGGGCCCAAATATTCCTCATCTGAAAAACCTTCAAACGGGAATAATCCTGTTTCTACAGGATTATCAGAAGGTTACACTATCAGCGGAAAAGTTGTTCACGGGAATCACCTGGGAAGGACTTTAGGCTTTCCTACAGCAAATATTCACCCCCCGGATGATGATTATCCTTCAATCCCAAACGGGGTATACCTGGTGTCTGTTCTTCTGAAGGGGAAGAAATTTTTCGGTCTCTGTAATATAGGCAAGCGGCCCACAATAGGCGGGACACGGGTTGTTATCGAGGTAAATATTCTTGATTTTTCTGAAGATCTCTACGGAGCTGAAATTTCAATTACCGTCATCCAGGCTCTGAGAAAAGAGAAAAAATTCAAAAACCTCACACAACTTGTCAGCCAGATGAATCGTGATAAATCGAAGGTCATGAAAATACTTTCAGCGCCTGACAAGGATAATGCCGGCTGAAAAAACACCTTCAGTTACCATCCTCGGATTAAGGTTTTCAATCTCAACCTTTAAAACTCCTTTTTTCGGAAAATACAGGTTCTTTTTTAGAAATATACGGGTAGTGCAGGTATCCCCGTTTACTGTCCCTGCTCGTGTTCCGTTTTTATCACGGATCTGCACCTGGTATTCTTTTATCCTCTCCTCTCCTGATGGTGTATCAAGGACCATATTCAGCGGAAGCTCATCATAGTCAAAGGATTTCCTGCATCTCAGTTCAAATACAATGTCATAGGACTTTTCACTTTCACCGACCGGGATCCCGAATTTAAGGATATCGTATCTCTGCCATGTGCCTGATGGAAAGTAAATCCTTTGCCCTGCAGGCCTGTCCTTGACGCAGGCCGAAAGGCACAATAGTATAAACACCAGGTAAAGAGGCATTATCAGTGCTGGGTTAAACTTCTTTTGTACCATCTGGTCCCGGGATAGTAATAGTGAAAGTGGTTCCTTCGTTTCCCGAAACAAAGGTAATATCTCCACCCATATTCATAATGATTCCCTTAACAATGGCAAGCCCGAGGCCGGCGCCTCCTGATTTGGTCGTAAAATTAGGAAGGAAGATCATACTGGCAATTTCATCAGGAATACCATATCCGTTGTCCCTGATCATAATAACATAGCTCATTCCCTGGATTGAAACAGCTATGGATATTTTTCCGTTTTCCTTACTGCTGATGGCCTGGGTCGAATTATTCAGAAGATTCATGAGAACCCTGATGATCTGTTTCTTGTCCCCTATAACGCGGCATGAAGTTTCTGAAGATTCAAAACCGATCTGTATGTTTTCCAGCCCTGAATACATTGATATCACAGAGCTTATGATCTCAATAAGGTCCAGTTCTTCTTCAACCGGCAGGGGCATGTTCGCAAAATCAGAAAACTCGGAGGCTATTGCTGAAAGTGAATCGATCTGCTCAGTCATAATTCCTGTAAAACGCTGCAGCCGATGGTTAAAATCACCCGATTGCTCATCCCAGGCTTTGCGTAAATGCTGAACACTGAGCTTCATCGGGGTAAGCGGGTTCTTTATTTCATGTGCGACCTGCCGGGCCATTTCCCTCCAGGCGCTTTCCCTTTCCGAGCGGGCAAGCTGTTCGGCACTGAATGCAAGTTCATCTATCAGGCGGTTATATTCCTCCACCAGCCGCCCGATCTCGTCATGGTGGTTCCAGTCGATCTTTTCGTTTCGTTTCCCGAGCCTGAATCCCTCCATCCTGCTGACCAATATCCCCAGGGGTGCACTCAGGTATCTTGAAATGGCAAAGGATACAAAAACACTGATCAGGATGAATAAAATGTAGAGGTTCATAAAAGCCACAAGAAAATCATTGATCTCCTTCTTCAGATCCTCCTGCCTTGAGAAAAAGGGCAGGTTTACATATGCCAGTAATTCGTTCTTGTCGTTCAGCAATGGGAAATATGCCGAAATATAATCATAGGAACCTATCTTCTCGTCCTGGAAAAATGCCGATTGCTTATTCCGTTTGAGTTCGGTAAATGCGGTGATGTTCATTCTGTCGGAGATCAGCCCCTCGTCAAATACCTGAGGGCGGCTCGACAGGATCAGTCTCCCGCTCGCAGAATACACATTGACATCCGTGTAAAACATTTCCGACAACTGCTGCAAATCTTCCTCTAATAATGGATTATCTGATGGATCAAGTTTTTCCTTCTCCCCGAATTTATCCTGCATCTCCGACATGACCGACAGTGTCCGTTCATTAAAAGAATCCATGTTCTTAATATTGTTGAGGCGTGTCAGAAAATACAGCAGAAGAAATCCAAGGATAAGAAAGGAAATCACAATTATACTGACGTTAGAAATCTGGAATCGGTTCTTCAGGCTCATAAAAGAGAATTCCCTGAGAATACCGGGCCTGAATAGCAGGTTCAGAAACAGCGTCAGGAAAGAAAACAGGATGAACAGGTACGAAGCCGGTGAAATCATCGCAAGGAAACTGTCCTCTTTTTTACTTATTATAAGAACCCTTGATCTGTCGAGGTTATACCTGTAATGGCTCATACCGTCTGATGTAGTAAACGATGAGTTACCTGCCGAAAGTATTGGGCTGTTTAACCCAAGTGAATAGGAATATTTCCCTGTTTTATATACCAGAGAACCTTTCTGGTATAGTGCATAGGAATAATTGCTCAGGTCGGGGATATTCATGATCCTCCGGTCAATTAGCAGCTCGGGGTATCCCATGTCCTTAGCCGGCGTTTTGGCTGTAAATTCCATATAGATTTTAAAACCCCTGATCTTTGGGTCTTCAGCAGAATCGCCTGGTGCAATAATTCCAAGATAAGTCTCTATTCCATTTCCGTAATCAAGATAATAAAGGCCGGGATTTGTAGTCTTTTCTCCCATTTTATCAGCAACCTGTCGGAAGTACTGCTCACAATTAAATACATACCCCCTCGGTTGGATCTTTAACATTTTTCCAGGAGTACAAACGGTTATCTGCACCGTAAACCTGTTCCAGAAATCCCTGATATATTCTGATCTGATCTTTTTGACCAGGTCTTCTTCCTTCATGGCATTGGTATTCCTGCTCATGGCAAGAATCGAGGAGTCACTCAGCAATCTGCGTTCAAGCTTGCTATAAAGCAATTCCGTTACCGGATTTTTTTCGCTTGCCAACCTTAAGGCGACCAGTTTCCGCTTTTCCTTTTCCTTTGAAAATCCCTCAGTATTGAAAATTAAAGTTACCAGGATCGCTATCCATACAAGGGGTAAAATAAAATTTGCAAACGGACTGCTTTTTGCTTGTTCCCCATGAACAAAAAACTCCATGGAGAGGTAGGCAGCTAAGAGCACCGCAAGAAACAGAGATGTAATTCCATCCCACCATAACAGGTCAGTAAAAAACACTCCGGCA
>JBAXBP010000103.1:0-11874 GCA_037141915.1 Bacteroidota bacterium
CAAAATCCATGACAGGCCACGAAATGTGGATGGGCGGAGCCAGTGAAATAATTTATTCAACCCTGATGATGAATAATAATTTCATTGCCCCGAACATAAACTTTGAAAATCCTGACCCCGCCACTGCATGTCTGAACCTTGCTACAGTAACGACTCCGCATGAAATCAAAGCCTTCCTTTCCAATTCATTCGGGTTCGGCGGAACCAACTCCTCCCTTGTAGTAAGGAAAACCTCTTTCTGATTGATTCGGTTTTTTTTCTATTTTTGCATTACAAAAGCATACTATATAATGCAAAACGACGAGATTATCAATAAGATAAATCAGTTGCTGGTTGATGAGATTGAAATTGATGCGGACAAAATCAGCCCTGCAGCGGACCTCAAAAAAGATCTTGAGATTGACAGCCTTGATTTTGTTGATTTATTTGTGATCATTGAACGCAATTTCGGGGTCAAAATGAAGGCAGAAGAAATGACAGAAATAAAAAGTTTACAGGATTTTTACGATTATATCATTAAACGTGTCAGTTCAAATTAGCATAGATGGAATCCTGGGAAGGTAAAACCCGCGGAGGAGTTCTTGGTTATAAAATATTTGTCTGGACACTGAAAAACCTTGGAATTTCTTTCGCCTATTTCCTGCTGATTTTCGTTGTCTCATACTTCATGTTCTCATCAGGGAGTGCATTTCTTGCAATTTACAGGTACTTCCGTGGAAGGATGAATTACGGGAAACTGAAGTCTGTATTCAGTATTTACATGAATTATTTCTTTTTCGGCCAGATCCTGATCGATAAGCTCGCCATGCTGGCGGGTTTTCAGCAGAGATTCACTTTCGATTTTGAAGGCGAAGAGTACCTGCGCCAGATGGAGAACGGAGGGTTGCTAATCAGCGGTCATGTCGGGAACTGGGAGATCGCAGGGCAGTTGCTTGTAAGGCTTGAGAAAAAAATCAATATCCTGATGTACGATGCGGAACATCAGAAAATCAAAGGATACCTTGCCGAGGTGCTCCGCCGTAATGTGAACTTTATTATTATCAAGGAAGATTATTCCCACCTTCAGGAGATCAAGGAAACCTTTTCGAGAGGCGAGATCATTGCCATGCATGGCGACCGCTACATGGAAGGGAACAAGACAGTCATAACCGATTTCCTTGGGAAACCCGCTGCATTCCCACTCGGGCCCGTCAATCTTGCTGCAAGGTTCAACGTGCCTGCTTCGTATGTATTTGCCGTCAAAGAAACCAGGTCGCATTATCATTTTTATGCCACTCCCCTGCAGCATATTGAATTTTCAAATAACCTGAAAAAGAGGGACGTCATACTCGCGGAAGCTGTCAGGAAATTTGTCGATGCCTTTGAAACCGTGGTCTACAAATATCCCTTGCAGTGGTTTAATTATTATGATTTCTGGAAGTTGCCGAAGTCGGATTCCCAGCATGAGAACCGCCGTGCCGTTGAAAAAACCACCTCCCCCGCCAAAGGGCAGGAAGGGAAAAAGCTTTTACTCATTTCTGCCAACAAGTATGCCAACCCCTATCCTGTATATCCCCTCGGAATATCTTACCTGTACGCATACCTTTCCGACCGTATGCCTGATCTTGAAATCAGGGCTGTTGACTTTAACGTCCAAAGCAGCGAAGACCTGAAGAATATACTAAGATCCTTCAAACCCGATTACACAGGCCTCTCCCTGCGGAATATCGATGATGTTAATTTCTATACGAAGGAAAGCTTTGTGGGTAATTATAAAGTGATCGCTGATGTTATACGGGAATCGGGTATCAATACGTCATTTATTGTAGGCGGATCTGCTTTCTCCATTTATCCTACCGAGTTGTTCGAATTGCTGCAGCCGGATTTCGGTGTTGCCGGTGAGGGCGAGGAAAGTCTTTTCATGCTGCTGAAAAGCATAGCTTCAGGTAAGCCTGACCTGAGCATTCAGGGCCTTGTTTACAAACTGGACGGCCAGATCAGACAGAATTCTAGGGAAAATTTTATCAAGACACCAGAGCTGTCTTTTGATCCCGGGATGGTGAAATACTACTGGCAGAAAAGCGGAATGATCAACATCCAGACCAAACGCGGTTGCCCGTATAACTGCATTTATTGCACCTATCCGCTTATCGAAGGCCACCAGGTAAGGACTCTTGATCCTGACCGGATACTGCACACCCTGCGCGATCTGTATTATCATCATAATGTCGATTATTATTTCTTCACCGACTCGGTTTTCAACATCAGCAACAATTTCAATATTGAGCTTGCCGAGAAAATCATTAAATCGAACATGAAACTTAAATGGGGAGCTTATTTCTCACCTCATAAGCTCACTAAAGACCTGCTTGTGCTCTTCGCCAGGGCAGGCCTGACGCATATAGAATTCGGAACTGAATCCTTGTCGGATACCACGCTCAGAAACTACGGCAAGCATTTCGATGTGGATGAGGTGGTGAGGGTTTCACAATATTGCAATGATGCCCGGGTATATTTCTGCCATTTCATGATCATCGGCGGTTACGGAGAGACCGATCAGACCGTTGATGAAAGTTTTGAGAATTCGAAACGCATCGAAAATACTGTCTTTTTCCCGTATGTTGGGATGCGGATCTACCGTGGAACAAAACTTCATGAGATCAGCATTGCCGAAGGGCTGCTTACCCCGGATGAACCAATTATTGAACCTGTCTATTACGTTTCACATGCGGTCAATTATGAGACGCTGAAGGAAAGGGCTGAAAAATCAGGCAGGCGCTGGGTGTTCGCAGATGAAGATGTGGCAACAGCAATGAACAGGATGAGAAGCAGAAACCGCAAAGGGTCATTATGGCATCATTTAAAGAAATAAATATTCCGCAGAAACCGCCCATGGTCATGGTAGACTGTATAGTCAGGATGGAAGACAAAACCACGGTTACTTCTTTCAGGATCAGGGATGATAATGTTTTCCTGGCGGATGGACTGTTTCGTGAACCCGGCTTAATTGAGAATATGGCGCAGACTGCCGCGGCGGGAAGTTCGGGTAAATCCGGGGAGGAAGCCGCCCCGCCAAAACTGGGATTTATTGGTGCCATCAGGGATCTTGAGATAAAAAAAATGCCGAAATCAGGAGATGAGATTTTTACCAAAGTTACTGTCACTCATGAAATACTCAATGCGTCCGTAGTAGCAGCTTCAATCACACTGCATGATGAAATCATTGCTCAATGTGAACTAAGGATTTTCCTTGAATCCTGAGCAATAAATACACTAAAGCTTTTCTTAGGATGTCTGATGAAGAAAACAAAGAGCTGATCTATCGAAACAACAGGGAATTGCATTATGGCTTTGATCCTGAAAAGGGATATGTGGCCAGGGTTGATTATCAATATCATGGTAACCAGACTATTATTCAGCAGGGATGGGATGCAGCTGAAGACAGGCTTAAGGAAGTTGCGGTAAAAATTTCAGCGGGCAAACTCAGTCCTCTTGCCTGGCATATGGAAAAGAACCTTATGGAACTGCCGATGCTTTCGGCTTATACCGGGATTATGAAATGGAGGATTAAGCGCCATCTTAAACCGGGGATCTTTAAGAAACTGAAACCGGGCCTTCTTGGCAGGTATGGTTCTGTTTTTAACATTACTATTGAGGAACTTAAGAATCCTCCCATAAACTAAATAATGACAGAACTGAACTTTGAGCACCGTCAGGCAGGGCATTGCGAGAGCGGCGTGACTTCCAATCTTCTGAATTATCATAAACTGAGCCTCAGCGAGCCTATGGCGTTTGGCATCGGCGCAGGTCTTTTTTTTAGTTACCTCCCCTTCTTGAAGATGCAGCATGCTCCTGTCACATCATTCAGGGTTTGGCCAGGGATGGTATTTTCACGTACCACCAAAGTCCTGGGGATAAAAACCCATATATACCGGTTCAGTAATCCGAAAGCTTCAATGGATAAGCTGGATGAGGTACTTGCCCAGGGTTTTCCCGTTGGCTTGCAGGTAGGAACGTTCCATCTTCCTTTCTTTCCACCCGAATACCGTATGCATTACAATATGCATAATATGGTTGTATATGGAAAGACGGATGATTCTTACCTGATCAGTGACACAGTCATGGAACGGAAAGTCAGGATCAGTTATGAGGACCTGGTAAGGGTGAGGTTTGCAAAAGGAGCTTTTGCACCCAGGGGGAGAATGTATTATCCATATTCCTTTCCTTCATCATTCGACCTGAAACAGGCAATTATCAAAGGGATACGCAAAACGGCGGGGAATATGGTAGGAGTGCCTTTTCCGCTCATAGGGACCAAGGGTATACGTTACCTGGCAAAGCAGATGAGGCAATGGCCAGAAAAACTGGGAGAAGAGAAAGCCTCCTACTACCTGGGCCAGGTTCTGAGGATGGAGGAAGAGGTTGGCACGGCAGGAGCAGGTTTCCGTTTTATTTACGGTACTTTTCTTGATGAAGCCGGGACCTTTCTGAAACAGGACTGGATAAAAGAGGTTGCGGTGGAAATGGGACATAATGCCAACTACTGGCGGCAGTTTTCATACCTGGGATCAAGAAATTGTAAGAAGAGGTCCGGACCAGGCCAATCCTTTGATGAGCTGGCCGACATGCTGATGGAGTGTGCCGACCGGGAGGAGAAGATATTCCGTAATCTGGTTAAAATAAGATAATAAGAACCGGAACGGAATTTTTAATAAATTCGCAGGTTTATAAAAATCCATCGATGGAAAAACAAATGGAAAATTCAAACCCGGTTTACAAGGACAAGAGCTACGGCCAGTATCGTGAAATGTTATATTCTTACGATGAGAACGGCAACTTCGAGAAGTCTGTCAGTTATCATGGCGAGCCCGACAGGGTGGTTCTTGAACAGGCATGGGATCTTTTTAATGAACGTGCCGAAGAAGCAAAGCAGAAGGTTCTGGCAGGGAAAGTTAGCCCTATTGCATATTATATGGAAAAGATTCTTGCTGATCCCATGGGATTATCAATGATGGCGGGAGTTCCCATTTGGAAAGTCAAACTGCATATCAAGCCTTTTTTCTTTAAACGGCTGAATGATAAGACCCTTGCAAAATATGCCGAGGCATTCAATATCTCCATGGAACAATTGAAAAACTTTGAACAATTAACAGGTAAATAATGGACAGCAAATCTTTAATGATCAATTATACCCACCGCCAGGCAGGCCATTGCGAAAGCGGAGCCACTTCAAACCTTTATAATTTCTATGGCTATAAAATGTCGGAACCCATGGCATTCGGCATAGGTACGGGGATATATTTCAGTTACCTTCCCTTTATCAAGCTGATGTTTGCCCCTATGATGTCATTCCGCAATCTTCCGAACACCGTATTCCGCCGCTCAGCGAAATACCTGGGGGTTGATGCCACAGTCATAAAAAAATTCTCCAATGTAAAGGACTCCATGGATGCCCTTGACAGGAACCTTGGAAAAGGAATCCCAACCGGTGTTCAGGTTGGCGTTTTTAACCTTACCTTCTTCCCCCCTGAATACCGCCAGCATTATAACATGCATAATATGGTGGTATACGGCAAGGAAGGAGATCTCTATCATATCAGTGATACGGTAATGGAACATCCGCAGACATTAACCTATGAAGACCTTGTGCGGGTGCGTTGGGCAAAGGGAGCTTTTGCCCCAAAGGGAAAAATGTACTGGATCAACCAGATGCCTAAAGAACTGGATATAAAAAAAGGAGTTGAACTCGGGATTAAAAAGAGCGTTTACGAAATGACCAAGGTGCCATTCTGGCTTATTGGGATAAAAGGTATGAAAGTGATGGGCCGCGACATCAAGAAATGGCCTAAGAAACACGGTAACCAGAAGGCCGCTTTTTATCTTGGACAAATACTCAGGATGGCCGAGGATTTCGGTACAGGCGGAGCTGGTTTCAGGTATATTTACGGCGCATTCCTTAAGGAGAGCGGCCAGAAATTCGAGAATGCTGTTCTTCTGGATGCCGCAGACCTTATGGGACGCACGGCCAACAAATGGAGGGAGTTCACTTATATCGGTGCAAGGAACTGCAAGAACAGATCATCACAGCCCGAAGAGGATTACAATACCTTGGGTGATATGATGCTTGAAATAGCAGGCATGGAAGAGCAGGTTTTTAAAAAGATTGAAAAGGTGAAGATCTGATGCAGGGGAAAGCAATCATCGAAATAAAGGATCTTGTTAAAATTTACAAAGGATCTGATGAGGCAGCCATAAAAGGTATTTCCCTGGACATTAACCAGGGAGAGATATTTGGCCTGCTTGGTCCTAACGGGGCCGGGAAGACCACGACCATCTCTATTCTGTGTGGACTTTTTAACCCCACCAAAGGAAGTGCAAGGATTGACGGAATGGATATCCTTTCAAATCACAATGCGATCAAAAAGATCATAGGTGTTGTTCCGCAGGATGTAGCCCTCTATCCTACCCTTACGTCCTGGGAGAATCTCACTTTCTTCGGCAACATGTATGGGCTGAGGGGAGCGCATCTGAGGGAAAAGATTGCAGAGGGTTTTTCTGTATTTGGCCTGGAAAAACATGCGGATAAAAAAATTGCCAACTGTTCCGGTGGTATTAAAAGGCGCGTCAACCTGATCGCCGGGTTGCTGCATGACCCGAAAATCATTTTCCTGGATGAGCCTACGGTTGGCATTGATGTGCAGTCAAGGGTCGTAATCCTCGAATACCTTAAGGAACTTAACAGGAAAGGTACAACGGTGATCTATACCTCCCATTATATGGAAGAAGCGGAGAAACTCTGTACCAGGGTTGCCATTATAGACCGGGGTAAAGTCATTTCCATGGGAAATCCCCGTGAACTTGTTGCCGAGCATCCGGAATTCAAAGACCTTGAGAATATTTTCCTTCACCTGACTGGTAAGGATCTCAGGGATTAACAGCATAAATAAGTCTTGATGTTCAAATTTTTTTCTGCCTGTCGCAAAGAATCGTTGATCCTGGTTAGGGATCTTGCCGGTCTTATCATGTTGTTCCTCATGCCGATGATCATGGTGACAATCCTTGCTTTGGTGCAGGAACAGGGCTGGAGTTCTCTCTCAAGGGATCCTTCGATCCCGGTATTGCTTGTGGATGAAGACCAGGATACTCTTGGAGCCAAAATTCAGGAAGGCCTTAAAGGCTCCAATGTGTTTAAAATATACACCAGCATAGACGGAAAGCCTGTCAACAGGGAAATTGCCAAACAAAAAATTGCCAAAGGTGAATACAATATCGGAGTGATCATTCCCAAAGGATCTACAGGGATCATCAGGCATAAGGTCCAGGTGATGGTCACCCAGATCGTTTCAGGTATCATGATGCCGGTAGATAATCCATTTCTCGACATCAAGGTCAATGATTCAATCAACATCCTTATATATTTTGATCCCGGAATCAAGGGGACCTTCAAATATGCTTTCATGTCGACCATGAAGGAATACAGCATGTTCATTGAGTCTTCCATGATCTTCAGTTCGTTCAATACTGAACTAAGGAAAATGTTCCCCCAATACCGCCCGCCAAAGATGGACTACAGGGAATCAGTGTTCTTTACCGAGATATTTCCCGGGGGAAAAGATGAGAAAGCCATTCCATCAACCACCCAGCACAATGTGCCTGCCTGGGCGCTTTTTGCCATGTTCTTCATCGTGATCCCAATGACTGGCAGCATGATCAAGGAAAGGGACGAAGGCAGCATGATCAGGATCAATACCATGCCTGTCTCTTATTTTACGATATTCATGGCTAAGGTCAGCGTATATGCCGTTGTATGTGTCATACAGTTTATCCTCATGATGCTCGCAGGAAGGTATGTTCTGCCTCTCGCAAACATTCCTTCGCTCACTGTAGGATCAAATTACATGGGTATCCTCCTGATGATGGTAGTTTCAAGCCTTGCTGCACTTGGTTTTGCAATAGCCGTAGGTACTATCGCAAGGACCCATCAGCAGGCTGCCGCTTTTGGAGTCGTTTCAGTAGTCGTCCTTACCGCATTGGGCGGGTTGTGGGTCCCGGTCTACCTTATGCCAGAAGCGATGAGATCTCTTGCTTTATGGTCGCCTCTCAACTGGGCCCATGTAGGTTTTATTGATCTCTTCCTGCGGCAGGCCACCATAGCGGATATATTGCCACAGGTTTTTAAGCTGCTCTGCTTCTTTGTCATAACTATTTCAATAGCTTTGTTGTACCGCCGGGTCAAATCCCCTTTAAACAATTAATATGATGCTTACCGACAGGAAAGAGATTAGTGTGAGGTTCAGCGAAGTTGATTCCATGAAAATTGTATGGCATGGAAATTACCTGAAATATTTCGAAGACGGGCGGGAATCCTTCGGCCTTAAATATAACCTGGGTTACCTTGAAGTATACCGTCATAATGTGATGATCCCCATTGTAAAAGTGAATTGTGATTTTAAAAAGCCATTGGTTTACGGGGATGAACTTGTTGTGGAAACAAAATACATTCCTACGGAAGCTGCTAAAATAGTTTTCGAATATGTTGTAAGCAGGAAGAAAGACGGGGAAATCATGGCAACCGGAAGTTCAACCCAGGTCTTTCTGACTCCTGAAGGCGAATTGCTGCTGACCTCTCCCGCATTCTATACCGGATGGAAAAAGAAATGGGGAATTGAATAATTTTAATAGATGAAACCAGTTTACGCCATTTCTGAAAATATTATCTCCTCCCTGGGTTTTACAGCTTCAGAGAATGCCGATGGACTTCTTTCAGGGACCTCCGGGATAAGTATTCATCAGGACACAGCTCTTTATTTTAATCCTGTAGCACTCTCGCTAGTTGATACTTTTCAGACGGAACAGAGATTTGAAGCCATCCTCGATAATTATAAAACTGAACATAAATCCGGATCTTATACAAGGCTGGAGAAAATGCTGATTCTCTCAATTGCCGGGGCCTTGCAGGATATTTCGGTCAGGGCCGGCAATCCCAGGCTTATCCTGATACTCTCAACAACTAAAGGAAACATTAATCTGCTGGAAGACAGGTTCACAGCAAAGTTTGACCATAAGCGGATATATCTCTGGGCACTTGCCTCCGTGATCCGTGACTTTTTCGGCTTTGCGAACACCCCGCTGATCATCAGCAATGCCTGTATTTCGGGAGTGATGGCACTGATCAAAGCAAGCCGCCTGCTTAGGTCAGGAAAATATGATTATGCGGTTGTTGCAGGCGGGGATATTGCAACAGAATTCGTAATTTCAGGCTTCCAGTCTTTCCAGGCCCTGAGCTCAGAACCATGCAAGCCCTTCGACCTTAACCGCAAGGGGCTTTCGCTGGGTGAAGGCTGCGGAACTATAGTTTTATCGGCAAATCCTCCGGATACGGGATCGACCAGCATCCTGCTTGCAGGAGGAGCAGTAAGTAATGATGCCAATCACATATCAGGTCCTTCAAGGACCGGTGAAGAACTGAGCATGGCTATTAATACCGCGATCCGTGAATCGGGATTCGTGAACCGTGATGTTGATTATATTTCCGCTCATGGCACTGCAACCCCCTTTAATGATGAAATGGAAGCCAAGGCGATATCGCTTAGCAGGATGAACGAGGTTCCTGTTAATAGTTTCAAGGGTTACTGGGGGCATACGCTGGGCGCTTCAGGTATTATGGAATCAGCGGCCCTCATCCGGTCAATGAAGATGAACTGCCTGTTCAGGTCGGCCGGGTATGAAACCCCGGGTGTTACTGAAACAATAAACGTGATACAAGAAACAACATATAAGCCTGTCAATACCTGCTTAAAAACAGCATCCGGATTTGGAGGCTGCAATGCGGCGCTGGTATTTCAGAAAACCTGAAAATGGATAATCAGATCACGGCATACACCTATATTGGGGAAGGTAAAGTGGTTGTTAACAAGCGACTTATCTTTTATCAGGAAAAAATTGCTACTTTTGCAGAGTTTATCAGGGCACTGTACAAGCAGGAGCAGGTATCCTATCCCAAATTTTACAAAATGGATTCATTGAGCAAACTGGGATTTATATCTGCTGAATTGCTGCTCAGGAATGAAAACCCTGGTAGATTTAAACCCGGATCACTCGCTGTAGTGCTTGCCAATTCAAGTTCCAGCCTTGATACAGACCTTGCCCACCAGGACAGTATCAGGAACAGGTCGGCGTACTTCCCGAGCCCGTCAGTGTTTGTCTATACCCTGGCAAATATAGTTATCGGAGAGATCTGCATAAGGAACGGGTTCAAAGGGGAAAATGCATTCCTGGTCAGCGAAAAGTTCAACCCCGCACAGTTGCAGGAGTATGTTTCGGACCTTCTTGATAACGGCTATGCAGAGGCTTGTATTTGCGGTTGGGTTGAAATACTGGGCAACAATTTCAAGGCTGTGATGGCCCTGGTTGAAAAAGAAGGTAGCGGGGCAGTAATTAAAAAGGAATTTGCGCCCCTGCCTTTCACAGAAGCCACACTGAATGATTTAATGAATGTAAACTGATTTTAATATGGATGAACTGATCGACAAACTGAAGAAAGAAATTATCGCACAGCTTAATCTCGAAGATATTTCCGAGGGTGATATTAATCCTGATGCCCCGTTGTTCGGCGAGGGCCTTGGACTGGATTCAATCGATGCATTGGAACTAATAGTCCTGCTTGAGAAAAATTACGGCATTAAAATTGAGGACCCCAAAGACGGGAAAAAGATTTTTTATTCCATCCGTACGATGGCCGAATTCATTACAGAGCATCAAAAGAAAGCCTAAATGCCTTCAAGGATTTTTGTTACCGGCCTGGGTTTCATCTCCGGTATTGGTAACAATGTTCAGGAAAATCTTGATTCTTTACTCAACCTTCGTTCAGCTGTTGGCCCTGTAAGGCATATAGAAACAAGCCTGAGTGAGGAACTTTGCGTATCGGAAGTTCCTTTGTCTAAAAAGGAACTGCTTGCCTTTGCAGGGATTTCAGGAACTGAAGCCTGTTCAAGGAACAGCCTGCTGGGAATGATTGCAGCCAGGGAAGCGTTTATCCATGCACATCTCGCAGAAAACATGGGGCTCCGAACCGGCCTCATATCCGGCACCACGGTTGGAGGAATGGATGAATGCGAAAAATACTACCAGGATTTTCTCGGCAATGACAGCAGGAATGAGTTTATTGACATTTACGACTGTGCCGACAGCACTGAAAAGATAGCTGACTACCTTGGTCTGAAGGGATTCATGACAACCATAAGCACGGCATGTTCATCGGCGGCCAATTCAATTCTCTTCGCCGCAAGGATGATGAAAGCAGGCAAACTGGATTGTGCAATTGCAGGAGGGACCGAATCCCTTACAAAGTTTCATCTTAATGGTTTCAATGCTCTTAAGATCCTCGATAAAAAGCCCTGCAGGCCTTTTGATGCAACGAGGAACGGGATCAACCTTGGCGAAGGGGCAGCTTACCTGGTTCTCGAAACCGAAGAAGCCAATAGAAAGACAGGCAACAGGATTATCTGCGAGCTTACAGGATATGGCAATGCCTGTGAGGCATTTCACCAGACAGCTTCCTCCCCCGATGGAACCGGGGCCTACCTGGCTATGAAAAAAGCTCTTGATATGAGCGGTGAACATCCTTATAATATCGGTTATATCAACGCCCACGGTACAGGAACCGACAATAACGATCTTAGCGAAGGACGTGCCATTGAAACCCTGTTCCCTGAAAAAGTACCTTATATAAGTTCAACCAAGCCATTCACAGGGCATATGACCTCAGCTGCAGGTTCTGCCGAGGCTATCATCGCAATTCTTGCTCTTCAGAATGGAATTATCTGGCCTAATATGAATTTCTCAACCCCCATGCCTGAACTTAACTTCAGGCCTGCATCGGAACTTATCAGGGGC